>NZ_ARZX01000018.1:0-95841 GCF_000568425.1 Cellulophaga geojensis KL-A | reverse complement strand
CCGCCACAAAGGCGATTGTAAGGTTAAAGAATTCTAATACATTTAAAAAGGGCATTAAATATAAAACGAAATTTTATACTAAACAAGTGATTATTACTTCTTTTTTTTAGTTATCCACTTGTTAGTCAGTGTAGTATAATTGTAATTTAAAACAGTTGGTTGCTCTTTTAACCTTCCTTTAGCAAAGGCACGCTGCAAAATATCCTCTATTAAATAGTCCTCATGTACACTTTCTGGATGATATTCTGCCTTAATGCTAATTTTAAAAAACTTTGCAGATGTGTTGTACCAAAAGGCACGCCAACCATTTCTTAACTCCTTTACTAGTCCAAAAGCTGTATCTCCGGTTTGCCTATTTATTAGTTTTATAAGTATCTGGCCTTCTGTACGGGTTAATTTTTTTAATCTTTCTGAAAACTGATCTTCAATTTCTTTATGAACTTGCCTGGTGTACTTTCGTTTTTTTGATTTCTTTTTAATTTTTTTTAAACTATCATTTAATACAACTAGCTTTTCTGCCGCCATTTTTGCATAAGGATATACCTTTAATGTTTTTCTCCTTAATATATAGTAGCGTAATTTTTCTTCTTTGGTAGCAAATTTTAATGGAGCAAATACATACACTTCATTTAAAGTTATGGATGTATCATAAACAGAATCTCCCTCTATCTTATACAACTCAACATCTACAGAGTCTTTTACCTCCTCTACTTGTGCTGACACAGAGCCATAAATAAGAGTAAATATTATAAATGATATGTTTGCTATACTTTTCATACAATATATAGAGTTCGTATTATTAACGATAAACACGTGACGATATTATTAATTAAAAATGAATATTATTAAATTTGTATTTAAATATATATGTTTATGAGCGCAAAGAAAATTATTACTGAAAAATCTCTTGATTTTTTTGAACGATACTTAAATAATGCATCTCCTACAGGTTATGAATGGGAAGGTCAAAAAATTTGGATGGACTACCTAAAGCCTTATGTAGACACTTTTATTACGGACACCTACGGAACCGCTGTGGGCGTAATTAATCCAGATGCTAAATACAAGGTTGTTATTGAAGGACACTCTGATGAAATTTCTTGGTATGTAAATTACATATCTGACAATGGCTTACTATATGTTATAAGAAATGGTGGAAGTGACCACCAAATAGCACCATCTAAATGGGTTAACATACATACAAAAAACGGTATTGTTGAAGGTGTTTTTGGATGGCCAGCAATACATACAAGAAATAAAAGCAAAGAAGAAGCCCCTAAATTAGACAATATATGTATTGATATAGGCGCAAAAGATAAAGCTGAAGTTGAGAAAATGGGTGTACACGTAGGTTGTGTTATCACCTACCCAGACACTTTTAAAGTTTTAAACGGAAACAAATTTGTTTGTAGAGCTATAGATAATAGAGCTGGAGGCTTTATGATTGCAGAAGTTGCCAGACTATTACACGAGAACAATGCTAAATTACCCTTTGGCTTATACATTACAAACTCTGTACAAGAAGAAATTGGTTTGCGAGGCGCAGAAATGATTACACAAACTATTAAGCCTAATGTTGCAATAGTTACTGATGTTTGCCACGATACAACCACACCTATGATTGAGCAAAAAGTACAAGGATTTACCGAAATAGGCTCTGGACCTGTAATTTCTTATGCACCTGCTGTACAAAACAAACTTAGAGAGCGCATTATTGAAACTGCTGAAGCTAAAGAAATACCTTTTCAGCGTATGGCAGCATCTAGATCTACCGGTACGGACACAGATGCTTTTGCTTATAGTAATGGCGGAGTTGCCTCTGCATTGATTTCTTTACCTCTACGCTATATGCACACAACTGTAGAAACAGTACACAGAGATGACGTTGAAAACGTTATACGTTTAATATATGAAACACTTTTAAATATTAAAGAAGGAGAAACTTTTAGTTACTTTGATTAACTTTTACAAAACCCCTCGTATGAGGGGTTTTTATTTTTAATACTTTTACTACTATATGGATGAGCTTGTAGATATTTTAGATTTTAAAGGAAAAAAAACAGGCAAAACCGCTTTAAAATCTGAAGCTCATAAAAACGGTTGGTTTCACCAAACAACACATATTTGGTTTTACACTAAAAAAAAAGAAATTCTACTTCAACAACGTTCAAAAAACAAAGATATATTTCCTTTATTATGGGATGTTTCTGTTGCCGGACATATTGGAGCAGGAGAAGACATCATTAATTCTGCCTTAAGAGAAATTGAAGAAGAAATTGGAATTACCATACAAAAAACAGATTTACAAAAAATTGGATGCTTTAAATCTATCCAAAAACATACGGATTACTTAATTGACTGTGAATTTCATCATACATTTATATGTAAATTAAAAACAGATTTAAATTCACTAACAAAACAAGATAATGAAGTTGAAGACTTAGAGCTTAAACTTATTTCTGATTTTAAAATAGAATTAAGCAATATTGAAACGAAGAAACTTTATGTTCCACACAGTAAAAAGTATTACAATACCGTTTTAGCAGCAATAGAAAAAGCTTTCTAATTTTTAAACAGGTGCATTTTCTTGCGTTACCAAATGATATTATTCTTCTTTTTCTGATAAAAAGAAATGAATTAAAAAAACCGCTACACAATACTATTGTACAGCAGTTTTTTACTAAAAAGTTAATGTATAACTTATAACGAGGCTATAAATTCTGATACATTTGACAACTTATAAGTTTGCTGATCTCCTTTTTCCATATTTTTCACAACAAAATCTCCATTAAGCAACTCTTGTTCCCCTATTAAAACAACATAAGGAACATTGCGCTTATTAGCATATTTCATTTGTTTTTGCATTTTTACAGCTGAAGGATACACATCTGCTTTTACTCCGTTTTTCCGTAACTCTGTAACCAATTCTAAAGCCGCAAAAGCTTCATTATCTCCAAAATTAACACAAAGTATTTCCAATGATTTATTTATTTCTTCAGGAAAAAGATTCAATTCTTCTAGCACTAAATAAATTCTATCTAACCCAAAAGAGATACCTACACCACTAACATCTTTTAATCCAAAAATCCCTGTTAAATCATCATAACGTCCACCGCCGCCAATAGAACCCATTTTTACTCCGCTTGGTGCAGCAACCTCAAAAATAGCACCTGTATAATAATTTAACCCACGTGCCAAAGTAACATCTATAGCTAAATTAGCAGATTGTAATCCTAATTTTTCTACAGCTTTTATAATAAAAGTAAGCTCCTCTACTCCTTTTTTACCCTCTTCTGAGTCTTTAAGCAATTCTGCTAAAACTTTCAATTGTTCTGTATTAGTACCAGCCAAAGAAAATAGAGGCGTTGCTTTTTGTATTGCGTCTTCAGAAATTCCTTTTTCTAGCATTTCTTTAGTTACTCCCTCTACTCCAATTTTATCTAACTTATCTAAGGCAACAGTAAAATCTATTAAGCGCTCTTTTGCACCTATAACCTCTGCTATACCTGCAAGAATTTTACGATTGTTTAATTTAATTGTTGTCCCGGTAAGCTTTAGATTTGTAAAAGCTGCATCATACAATTGCACCAATTCTATTTCTTGCAATAAAGAATCTGAGCCAACCACATCGGCATCGCACTGAAAAAATTCTCTAAACCTACCTTTTTGTGGTCTATCTGCTCTCCAAACTGGCTGAATTTGATATCTTTTAAAAGGAAAATCAATTTCATTCTGGTGCATTACTACGTAACGTGCAAACGGCACGGTAAGATCATAACGTAATGCTTTTTCTGAGATTTTAGGCGTTAATAAACTAGAGTCTTTTTGTTGATATACTTCATCATTAACCTTATTTAAATAATCTCCGGAATTTAGAATCTTAAAAATAAGTCGGTCTCCCTCATCTCCATATTTACCCATTAAAGTTTGTGAGTTTTCAAAAGAAGGTGTTTCTATAGGTTGAAAACCAAAAGTCTGAAAATGCTTTTTTACAATGTCAAAAATATAATTTCTTTTTGCTATTTCAGACGGAGAAAAATCTCTTGTCCCTTTTGGTATTGATGGTTTTTGTGCCATAAATTTTTAAATATGATAGAATGATAACATTCTTGCTGCCTTATTTTAAGACTGTTAATTTTATAGTATTAGTTGCTGTTACAAATGTTAGCTAATTACATTATCAAACCACTTGTATAAATCTCCTTTAGTAATAACTGCTCCTTGCTTAATTAAATTAAATTTATCTAAATTTTTATCTTCTGTATAAATTTTAGACGCCGTTAAATACTCCACAAAATCTGACTGCCAGTTTTTCTTAAACCAAGCAAACCCAACACTTGTTGTTAAGTCTACATCTGGATTCATTACTTTAACAGAAAGCAATTTCATTTCTTTTTCTTCTAAATGAAACAAATGCATTTGCTGGGCAGATACATTTTCTAAATACTCAACTTTAGTTAATACACCTTCCCAAATTAAATCACTAAAAACATCTAACTCTTCTTCTGCCACATCTGGTTTTTCCTTTTTTATGGTTTCCCATTCTTCTGCAGTAATTGTTTGTGATGCTAAAAAGTTTACAAACTCTGGTTGTAACTCTTCTAGTTGTTGTTTTGTTAGTCTTGCATATTTCATTTTGCAAAAATAAAAAAAGGCTATGCATATGCATAACCTTTTAATAATTAAAATTATTTATTTTTTACTAAAAAATAAAGCGCAATCCAAATTGTGCTTGCCATCTAGACAACAAACTAGCATCATATCCATTAGTATTTGTTAAACTAGGATCAAAAGTATATGTTGGTGCTTGTGTGCGGTCTGCTTCATAAATATTAGGATCTGGGTTAGCATCTGGAAAACTAACTCCAACCGGACTAATATTATTTGGCTGACGTACAATACCCCAATCAGAACTAATTAAGTTACCAACATTAAGCACATCTATACTAAACTGTATTTTGTTATTGTTAGCAAATTTATAGTCTTGCAAAAATTTAAGATCCCAACGACCTCTCCAAGGAGCTAAAGCACCATAGCGCTCCATAAATTCTCCCCTGTTATCTTTTAAGTAATCATCTTGCTGAATATACGCTTCAAAAGCTTCTGCTTGTCCTGCACCAGAAAATTGCATTTGACTAAGCTCTGATGAAGTAGGAATATATAATAAATCGTTATTTTGACCAGAACCATCACCATTAATATCACCTGCATACGTATAGTTATATCTTGCTCCTTTAGCATACTCAAAGAAAGTAGAAATTGTTGTATTCCATTTTCCTTGTCCGTACTCAAAATTCTTAGAAAGAACACCAATAAAACGGTGTGTATCTCCATATTTAGAATGACTTAACACATCTGAGTTAGCATTACCTGCATTAGGATTAAACTCAAAAGCATCACCTGTAATTTCTGCTTCAATAGAGTTTACATCTTGCGCATTTAAATAACTATAAGCAGCCATTGCATACAAACCATTATCAAACGTTTTTTGCCCCTTTAACGAAACATTAAACACTCTACCTTTATCAGAATTTGTAAATACATATGCATTATTACCTGTATCACCAGGTAAATAAACAGGTCTACCTCCACCAGGACCAACTAACGTACCTGTTGGTTCTCTTAATCCCCAGTTTTGAACATGAGCAGCGTTTAAATCTTTAGTATAAGAAACATCTAAAGTACCAATAACACCATTTTCAAACTTTTTATCTAAACCTAAATTAGTTCTCCAAACCTGTGGAAATTTAAAATCTGGATCTACAGTTTGGTAGTAAAAAACATCTACACCTTGCACTTGGTTACCTAACCATACAAATGGCAATCTACCAGTAAATAAACCAGTACCACCACGTACTTGTAAAGAATTATCTCCTTTAGCATCCCAATTAAAACCAACTCTTGGAGAAATTAACCATTGGTTACTTGGTAATTTTTCAGAATCTATAAACACCTCTTCTCCTGCCTCTGGATTGTAGTAAGGTATACTTGGCACATATGTACCTTTTCTTGCTATATTTTCACGTATTTTATCTGCTGTATCAAAAAATAAAGGCTTATCAAAACGAACTCCGTAAGTCAATTTAAAATCCTCAGTAGCATTCCACTCATCTTGCACATAAAATGCCATTTGACCTACACTAGTTTCTGCCAAGCTCCAAGTATCATTAGCATTGTTTGCTGCATTAATACCTTCAGCATTTGTAATAGCATCAGAAATTAATCCATTATCTATTGCTGTTTGAAAATCTGCTAAACTACCAAATGCACCAAAAGCACCTACATAACCTCTATCATCAGCATAACCATATGCTCCAAGATTAAATGAGTTTTTAAAATCGAATTTCTCAAAAGAAAAACCTATAGTATACGTATGATCTCCTTTAAAGATATTTGTATTGTTTGAAAACTGAAAAACCTTTTGATCTAATGTATTATTAATTGAAAAAGGCTCATGACCTACTACAATATAGTTAGACCCATTACCATCTTGAATAGTCATTGCAGGAATTGGAGAAGATAAAGCATCTCTAAAATCATCAAAATGAGAATACCCTACTTGCAATTTATTTGTCATAGTTTCAGACAATGTAGAATTTAATTCTATCTGAAAAGACTTTAAGTTGTTATTAATTTCATAACCAGAATTCTCAAACTGTAAAGTTGTAAAATTTGGTCCTCTTTGTCTAATAGCTGTAGGGTGAGCTGGCTTTTCTTTAGAAGAATTTAAAAAGTTGTAAATAACAGCTAATCTGTTATTATCATTAATATTCCAATCTAACTTAAAGATACCTTTAGTAGACTCGCCACCATAAGTAAACCCTTCATAACGACCAGTGTCATAACCAATACCTGCTAGGGCAGACTGCACTGCCATTAAATCGCTCTCTAAAACTCTAGACTCACCAATATTACCAGAACCAGTATTAGGAATCCATCCGTTTGTACCTAAATCATCTCTTTCTTCTTTTTCAAAATTAGCAAAGAAGAATAATTTATTTTTAACAATTGGCCCACCAATACTTACACCATATTGGTTTTGCGTTAATTTAGGCTTAATTACATCTTCACCTTTAACCTTACCACCTGTTAAATCTTCATTTCTAAAAAAGCCATAAACAGTACCATGAAATTCATTAGTACCACTTTTTGTAACAGCATTAACAGAAGCTCCAGTAAAACCAGACAAAGTAACATCATAAGGAGCAGTACTTACTTGTATTTGCTCTATAGCATCTAAAGAAATTGGCTGTGAACCTGTTTGCCCACCTGGTGTTGGAGAATCTAAACCAAAAGGATTATTAAAAATTGCACCATCTAAAGAGAAATTATTAAACTGATCATTACGACCTCCAAAAGAATCGCCACTTGCTGTTGGCTCTAATCTAGTAAAATCTGAAGCTGATCTAGAAATTGTTGGTAATTTAGTAAGCTCTCTACTACCAACACTTGTTTCTGCACCTGTACGCCCACTACCAAAAGTACCACTTTGGTCTTGCACTAAAATAATTTCATCTAGCATTTGACTAGACTCAGTAAGTGTAACGTTAAAATTGAAAGTTTTCCCCAGTGTTAAGTAAACATCATTTTTAACTTGATTTTCAAAACCTACGTAAGAAACAGTAATTACATAAGGGCCACCAACCCTCATATTAAGTAGGTTATACCTACCTTCATCATTAGTTATACCACCGTATTTAGTACCCGTTGGGGTATGTACAGCAATAACATTTGCCCCCATAAGAGGTGCCGCTTGATCGTCTACCACTAAACCTTTAATGTTTGAGGTTGTTACCTGGGCATTAACCGAAAGGGAAACAAACAAAAACGATAAGCAAAAAAATAAATAGTTTTTCATATTGTTCTAAGTTAGTTATTTTTAGATACGCTAAATTTAGAACAAAAAAAAAGAGTTATGCATGCATAACTCTTTTTTCTATTAACATTATATTAACTATTTATTTAGCTTCCGCTACAACTTCAAAAGGAAATTCTACAATAACCTCTCTGTGTAATCTAATCTGAGCGTTGTAAGGCCCAGTTCTTTTAACGGCACCACCTTTAATAGAAATGTATTTTTTGTCTATTGACTGACCAGCTTTTTCTATAGCTGCAGCTAAATCTATATTAGATATAGATCCAAACAATTTAGTTCCAACACCAACTTTAGCAGGTATTTTAATTTCTAATTGCTTTAATGCTTCTGCAGTTTTGTTAGCTTCATCAACAATTTTCTTCTCTTTATGAGCTCTTTGCTTTAAGTTCTCTGCTAAAACCTTCTTTGCAGAC
This sequence comes from Cellulophaga geojensis KL-A, assembly GCF_000568425.1. Lineage (NCBI taxonomy): Bacteria > Pseudomonadati > Bacteroidota > Flavobacteriia > Flavobacteriales > Flavobacteriaceae > Cellulophaga > Cellulophaga geojensis. The sequence goes on along the minus strand of NZ_ARZX01000018.1, from coordinate 87,552 downwards.
GGTGTAGCAAGAGCAGCTAATCCTTGAGGAATAAGAAAGTTTCTTCCGTAGCCGTTTTTTACCTCTACTACGTCATCCTTAAAACCTAAATTCTGTACGTCTTGTTTTAATATAAGTTCCATTGTTTAGCTTTTTTTATTTTAATAAATCGCCAACATATGGCATTAATGCTAAATGACGTGCTCTTTTTACAGCAACAGCCACTTTTCTTTGATACTTTAATGAAGTTCCAGTAAGTCTTCTTGGAAGTAATTTACCTTGCTCATTAACTAACTTAATTAAGAAATCTGGATCTTTATAATCTACATACTTAATACCTGATTTTTTAAATCTACAGTATTTTTTCTGTTTGTTAGTCTCAATGTTTAACGGAGTTAAATATCTAATTTCTCCGTCTTTTTTTCCTTTTGCTTGTTGTTCAATAGCTGACATAATCCTTAAGCTTTAGTTTTTAATTTTGTTCTTCTTCTCTCTGCCCAAGAAATAGCGTGCTTGTCTAGCTTTACAGTTAAGAAACGCATAACACGTTCATCTCTTCTAAATTCTAGCTCATAGCCATTAATTACATCGCCAGGTGCAGTAAATTCAAACAAATGGTAAAAACCACTTTTTTTGTGTTGAATAGGATAGGCCAATTTTTTAAGTCCCCAATTTTCTTTGGCAACCATTTTGGAACCTTTTTTAATTAAGAAATCCTCAAATTTCTTAACTGTTTCCTCTATCTGTACATCAGATAGAACGGGATTCAGAATGAAAACAGTTTCGTAATGATTCATATTATATATATTTTTTTCAGTCCGCAAAAGTAATTATTTTTTTCTATTCTCACAAGAAAACACTAAAATCTTCGTTATACATTAAAATAGTTATTAACAAACCCCAAATATCTAACCAAAGCTAAATGCAATCCATAACTCGTTTAATGCTAATTACACAACAGATTAGTGCATGTTCACATCTTTTCTTGCAATTCATCTGACATTTTTAGTACTTTAGCCGAGATTTAACCCCACAAATCAACTTATTTATGAAACTAAGATGTATAATTGTAGATGATTCTTCTATGCAGCGTATGGCCGTTGCAAAGTTGGTTAACAATCATCCAAACCTAGCAATGGTTGCTGAGTACAGCAATGCTATTGAAGCCAAGAACGGACTTAAGAACAACGAAGTTGATCTTATTTTCCTAGACGTAGAAATGCCAATCATTAACGGATTTGACTTATTAGAGTCTTTAGAAAATCCGCCACAAGTTATACTTATAACTGGAAAACCTGATTACGCATTAAAAGCCTTTGATTATGACGTAACAGATTACTTACACAAACCAATTACAATGAGTAGGTTTGATGCCTCTGTAAAAAGAGCCGTAGGTAAATATGAGCAAATGCACAGAGTACAGGAAGACGAAGAACATATATTTGTAAAAAGCAACCTTAAAAAACGTAAGGTTATTTTAAATGATATTAAATGGATAGAAGCCTTAGGCGATTATATTAAACTTGTTACAGACGAGGCTAATATTGTAATTTTATCTACAATGAAATCTTTTGAAAAACAATTGCCAGAAGATAAGTTTTTAAGAATACACAAATCTTATATTGTAAACTTAGAAAAGGTTGAAAAATTTAATAGTAAAAATGTAGAAGTTGATGGAAGACAAATACCTTTAAGTAGAAATAAAAAGACCGAGCTTGCTGAAGCATTAAGTAACGTCTAACAATTATACACCAAATAAAAAAAGCTGACTAACGTCAGCTTTTTTTATGCTTATTTTTTAAATATAATCTACATTATAAATTACTCTTACCCCCTTAAATTGCCCAATTGAATTAAATGATTTTTCAATTTTTTTAATGTAATCTTTTGTTTTACCTAAGGGTTGGTCTTTCTTTATTTTTAAAACCACATTTTTTAAATACTGATTTCTTATTCTTGCCACAGCAGGAAACTCAGGACCCAACACATCATCTTTAAAAGAAACTCGTAAAGATTTAGCAAACCAAGCAGAGGCATCTTCTACCTTACCATAATCTCTATGCTTAAATGTTATTTTTAAAATTCTGTGTAAAGGCGGATACTTAAATAACCTACGTTCATTAATTTGGTCTGTATACATTGCCTCATAATCATTTGTAGATACCTGCTGTAAAATTTGGTGATATGGATTATATGTTTGTATTAAAACTTTTCCTCTCTTTTGTGCCCTACCTGCTCTACCAGATACTTGCGCTAAAAGTTGGTAACTGCGTTCATGCGCTCTAAAATCTGGAAAATTTAATAAGTTGTCTGCATTCATAATACCTACCAAACTCACATTACCAAAATCCAAACCTTTGGTAAGCATTTGTGTACCTACTAAAACATCTAACTCGTGTTTTTCAAAAGAAGTAATTATTTTCTCGTACGCATGTTTACCTCTAGTGGTATCTAAATCCATACGGCCAATTCTAAGGTTTGGCATTAGCTCTTGCAGTTCTTGCTCTACTTGTTCAGTACCAAAACCTTTGGTGTTTAAGGTTGACATGCCACAAGCCAAACAACTTTTTTGCAAAGCCATGTGGTAACTACAATAATGGCAACGCATTTGCTTTTTGTATTGATGGTAGGTTAAACTAACATCACAATTAGGACATTGGGGAGAGTGCCCACAAGTTGTGCACTCTACAATTGGCGCATACCCTCTACGATTTTGAAACAATATTACTTGTTCTCCCTCTTGTACTGCTTCTGTAATACCAAGTAATAACCGTTCTGAAAAATGACCTTTCATACGTTTTTTACGAGTTAGCTCTTTTATATCTACTAACTCTACCTCTGGCATTAGTACATTGCCATACCTACGCGTTATTTGTGCATAACCATATTTTTGCTGCTTAACATTGTAGTACGTTTCTATGCTTGGCGTTGCAGAACCTAAAAGAATATTACAATTACTAAAGCTTGCTAAAACAATTGCACTGTCTCTTGCGTGGTATCTTGGTGCCGGATCATACTGCTTAAAAGACGCCTCATGCTCTTCATCTACAATTATTAACCCTAGGTTAGAAAATGGTAAAAACAACGCTGACCTAGCTCCTATTACAATTTGAGCCTTAGACTTGTTAGCTAAAACATTATTCCAAACCTCAACTCTTTCATTTACGGTATATTTTGAATGAAAAACAGCTACATATTCTCCAAAATAATTTTGGAGCCTAGCTATTAATTGTGTGGTTAAAGCAATTTCTGGTAACAAATACAACGCTTGTTTTCCCTCTGCTAAACACTCTGCAATAAGCTGTACATAAACCTCAGTTTTTCCTGAAGAGGTTACACCGTGTAGCAAGGTTACTTTATTTTCTTTAAAACTTGCTTTTATTTCTTGTATAGCTTCTGTTTGGTACTGGTTAAGCTCTTTTAATTGTTTTGTTTTTTTTGTAGCATCAAAAACAACTCTGTCTGTTCGTACATAAAACTCCTCTAAAATATCTTTATCTACAAGTGTTTTAATTATAGATGCAGAGGATTTACTTTTTTTTTCTAACTCTTTTACTGTTATTTTTTTTTGATTTGTTCCTTGTAACTGAAACAGTGATAAAATAACATTACTTTGTTTTGGTGCTCTAGAAAGCGAATCTAGCAAAGCACTTAACTCTTCTTCTGTCTGGTATTTTTCTCCTAACTTTACATACCTTACTAACTTTGGCTTGTATTGTTGGTAAACTTCTTCCTTAGTTAAAATTACATTTTTATCTAACAGACGTTTTAAAATAGGTAGCACGTTTTTTTTATCTACTATGGCCGCAATTTCTTGCACCTTTAACATAGACTGGCGTTCTAATGCTTCAAACACTAAAAACTCTTCATCTGTTAGTGTATTTTCATCTACAGTGGCCTCAGAATTTTTAAGAATTAACGTTTCACTTTCTAATAAAAACGCACCAGGTACTGCACTTCTAAACACCTCGCCTACAGAACACATATAATATTTTGCAACCCAAGACCAATGCTTAATTTGCAACTCTGTAACTATAGGTTCATCATCTAATATTTGATGAATATCTTTTGCGTCGTATAAAGTAGGAGCTGTTGTATGTATTTCTGCAACTAGTGCTGTATGTATTTTAGATTTGCCAAAGGGTACCGCTACGCGCATACCCACTTTTAAAAAATTGGCTTCTGCCCTTGTTACACTATACGTAAATAGTTTCTCTAAGGGAATTGGTAATATTACATTTATAAAATGCTGCATAAAGTATGTTACTCCTTAACACGTATCCAAGTTTGAGTTCTGTATATAAATGCTAAGTAACCACGAACTTTTAGTTTGTCTGAGTCATCTGGATCTAACCAAATTTTACACCTAAAAGTCATTGCTTGTTCTGGGTCAAAAAGATGCTTTCCTTTATATTCATTCTTGTCTGTTTTTTCTGCGTCTTTAATAATATGCAAACCTAAAATAGGTGCATTTTTTAAATCACCTTCACACTTTTCACAAACAGCATCTCTGCGCTTTGGGTCAACAATTTTTACTATTTTCCCATACATTTTTCCGTTTTTCTCGTAAACATTAATTATCGCTTTTTCTTTTCCGTTTCTATCATCAATGGTTTTCCATTTTCCAAAAACAGATTGAGCTACACTAATGTGAGCTACAAAAAAAAGGATTGCAATGGTAAACAGTGTTTTATTCTTCTTCATTTTTTATAATTTTTTTCTTTAATGAATTTAATGTTGCGTTTAGCTCAAACCCTAGCAAAAGGATGTTAGCATTTAACCAAATATAAACCATCAAAATTAATAATCCTCCTAAAGCCCCATACAATTCATTATACCTTGCAAATTTATCTACGTAAACTCCAAACAGGTAAGAGGTTAGCACAAATAAAATTGTAGTCATTAATGAACCCGATGAAAAGAACTTTGTTTTTTTACCTTCTGCTGTACCAAAATAATATAAAATTGAGATGGATAAGTATGATAAAAATGTAAAGTAAACGACTTTAGCAATCTCGGTTGTCCATATATCTGTTTCTTCAAGACCTGTGCCAAAATAAACTTGGGTGGTGTCTGATATGTTTTCTATTACATAAATCTCAAAATACATATAAACTATAGCACTAACTATTATTAGTATAGACAGTAGTAAACCTACCATTAAAGCATACAAATATTGTCTTAAAAAATGACGATTTAAACTTACGTGGTACGAGTTTTCAAACCCACTAAAAATAGCATTTACACCATTAGCTATTAAAAATATAGACAAAACAAATGTAGATGATAGTAAACCACCTCGTTTCTGGCTCATTATTTCATCGTAAATCTGATCAAAAAAATAGTCGTTTATAGCATTTGGCAATACATACTCTAAATACGCAATAAACTCTGTATTTAAATTGGTGTCTGGATTACCAGAATCTACATAAGGTATTAAAAACGGTATTAGTGTTACCAAAAATATTAATAACGGAAACAATGCCATAAACAAGCTAAAGGCAATGGCACTGGCACGTGTAGATAAGGTTCCTTTTAGTATTCCGTTAAGGTAAAGCTCTAATAAATCATATAAAGACAAACCTACGAAGGCAGGTAAAGTCACTTTTTTTAATAGTGCTACTATCCAGTTTATTACTGGTATTTTTGCTAGTTTTTCTTCAATTTCTACCGACATTAAACTGCTTTAAGACTTAAATCCATATTATAAACAGAGTGTGTAAGTGCGCCAGAAGAAATGTAATTTACACCGCATTCTGCATATTCTCTAATAGTATCTTCATTAATACCACCACTAGATTCTGTTAAACATTTGTCTCCAATTAACGCAACAGCAGTTCTTGTGTCTTTATAATTAAAGTTGTCTATAAGAATACGGTACACACCATCTGTCTTTAAAATTTCTTTAATTTCATCAAGGTTTCTAGCTTCAACTATAATTTTTAAGTCTCTACCTGTTTCTTTTAAGTATTCTTTAGTTTTTTCAATAGCTTTAGTTACACCACCTGCAAAATCTATATGGTTATCTTTTAACATAATCATATCATACAAAGCAAACCTGTGGTTTTCTCCACCTCCTATTTTTACAGCCCATTTTTCTGCTGCACGTAAACCAGGTGTAGTTTTACGCGTGTCTAATATTTTAGTATTTGTACCCTCTAATAATTTCACAAAAAAGTTGGTTTTAGTAGCAATAGCACTCATACGTTGCATAGCATTTAACACCAAGCGTTCTGCTTTTAAAATACTTTGTGAGCTACCAGTTACGTAAAAAACAATATCTCCGTGCTTTACAGTTTCACCATCATTAATAAGTGTTTCTACCTGCAAATTTTTATCTACATAGGCAAAAACTTGTTTAGCAAATTCTACACCTGCAATAATACCATTGTCTTTAACTAATAATTTTGCTTTACCAGTTGCTGTTGCAGGTATACAAGCCAAAGAACTATGGTCACCATCACCAACATCTTCGCGTATTGCATTGCTTATAATTAGGTCTATTTCTTTCTGAAACTGCTCTTCTGAAATCATTAATTTGTTTTTGTTTTGTGCTAATTTACTAAATTGTTTTATTAAACTTTAACTGTTTTTTTGATTATCTACATAATGCAGTTGTTATCTAATAATTTTTAAAAATTGACAGTATATTTGTGGTATGACTATTAAGCTACTAGCCATTGGCAAAACCGATAATAAAAACTTACAAGCACTAATTGCTGAGTATGAAAAGCGATTAGGACATTATATTAAGTTTAATTTAGACATTATACCAGATATAAAAAATGTAAAAAACCTGTCTGAAGCACAACAGAAAGAAAAGGAAGGCGAGCTTATTTTAAAAAAATTGAGTACTACTGACGTGCTTATACTTTTAGATGAAAACGGAAAACAATTTAACTCTTTAGATTTTTCTGATTACTTACAAAAGAAAATGAATGCAGGTATTAAACAATTGGTTTTTGTTATTGGAGGTCCTTATGGCTTTAGTGATACAATTTACGCTACTGCTAAAGGAAAAATTAGTCTTTCTAAAATGACATTTTCTCACCAAATGGTACGTTTGTTTGTGGTTGAGCAAATTTATAGAGGGTTTACTATTCTACGTAACGAGCCTTATCATCATAGGTAAAGTTTCTTATTACTAAAAACTCAACAAAACCAGTATACTGAAGGTTTATTCCTACTCTTTAACTTAATTTTAACACTTAAAAAAATATAATATTAGTTAAAATTATATAGTTTTATTACGAAAAAAATAAGAATTTTCGCGATAAAAAATATGAACAACTACCTAACTACTACTCAAAAAATATTAGATTTATTACAGATTAAGTCTACTAAAAAATTTATATCGGAAAGCTTAGAGTCTCACCCAGACTATCCTAGCCTATTATCTATAACAGATACCTTAGATAAATATAACATAGAAACATTAGGCATTAAAATAAAAGAAGAAAGATTAGAAGAAGTTCCATTGCCTTGTATTGCTCAAGTTGAAGTAAATAACACTCCTCTCTTTTATGCTATTACAGAAATTGACTCCAATACAATAACGTACTTTGATGAGAACAATAAAATTGCAAATGAATCTAAAGACAGTTTTCTAAAAAAATGGACTGGAATATGTCTATTGGTTGAAAAAACAGAACAATCTAAAGAACCTAACATAGAACAAACTCTTGCCAAGAAAAAAACACTCACATTGTTTGCTACAATTATAGGTCTACTTCTAAGCTTATGGCTAGTTTTTAGTTTTTTACAAACTGCAAGCGGTAGCGCTAGTTCTAATGTCTTAATGATACTATACACATCACTTAAAATGATAGGTTTAGCTACAGCTGTCTTTTTATTATGGTTCGAGGTAGACAAATATAACCCAACGCTACAAAACTTTTGCTCTGGCGGAAAAAAAGTAAGCTGTGACCAAGTACTAAATTCCAAACACGCATACATACTTAATGGTACAGTTAGCATAAGTGCTGTTACATTTGGCTATTTCTTTGCCTCTATTACACTACTTGTAACTAGTGGTTTTTCTTCTAGTGCTCTAGCCTTATTAAACATACTAAGTGTTTTAGCCATACCCGCTATTATTTACTCTTTATATACACAAGCTGTTGTAATAAAAAAATGGTGTAAATTTTGTATCGTAATCCTAACTGTATTAGCAGTAGAAAACCTCCTTACATTTTTTACAGGTGGTTTAAGCCTAAGTATTAATATACCAGACACTCTATTGTTTTTTGCGCTATTGATAACTCCTATTCCTCTTTGGACACTATTAAAACCTAGACTAGAAAAAGGAAAAGAAACAACTATGCTTAAACGTAGCTTGCAAAAAATAAAAAATAACAAAACAGTTTTTGAAAGTCTCCACGCTAAGTCAGATAAAATAAAGACTAACCCAGAGGGCTTGGGTCTATTATTAAAAAGTGAAAACCCTAAGTACCATATTATTAAAGTATGCAACCCCTATTGTGGTCCTTGTGCCAGTGCCCACCCTATTTTAGACGAGTTATACCACAAAGGTATTATAGACTTGCAAATACTATTTACAGCATCAGCAGATGAAACAGACCGTAAATATGCCCCAGTAAACCATTTATTAGCTATAGATACAGTAAATAGTACAGATACAGCTAAAGCTCTTGATGACTGGTATATGGCAGACATAAAAGATTATGAAAATTTTGCCAATAAATACCCTTTAAACGGAGAATTAAAAGAACAAAAACATAAAATACAAAAAATGAATGACTGGTGTAAAGCAGAAAACATTATGTATACACCAACCATATACGTAAATGGGTATAAGTTAACCAATGAGTACACTATAGAAGACCTAAAAGAGGTATTACAATAATATAAAATATTCTTTCGCGAAGAGTGGACACAAGCCTTGGGTGTCTTTAATAGACCAAGGAGATAAGTTAATTTTAAATATTTTAAAAATGAAAAATTTTAAATTAGAAGCAAATGAGATGCTTCAACGTAATGAATTGAAAACAGTTTTTGGAGGGCTTGTAGACCTAACACCATCTTTAGGCGGTAACTGTAACGAGGAAAGACCAACATACTGTTGTTGTGACGACAACTCGTGTGGATGTACAAGTGCGCCCAACTGTGATAATTTCTGTGGTTAATAAAATCTCAAAAAACCGATAAGTTAGTTCTTATCGGTTTTCAATATAACAAATTTTTATTTAAAAATGAAAAACTTTAAATTAGAAGCAAATGAAATGCTTCAACGTAATGAATTGAAATCTGTTTTTGGAGGAACAGTTACAGACATAGTTACAGAGTGTGATAGAGAAGAGATCTTATGTGACTGTGAGGGGAAATATGCTATATGCTTAGATTCTGAACATAGTTGCGGCATATACTGTAAAAGTCTTGGTTTCAATTAACAAAACAAACACTTGTCCTAGTTAAACGTAAGCCAATGATTAACTTACGTTTAACTAGATTAAATAGAGTTTATTTACTATAACTAACTCCATACTTTTTTGAAAAAAACCTTTCCTTTTTACAAACAGCCAGACTCTAAAGATTGTGGACCTACTTGCTTGCGTATTGTTGCCAAACATTACGGTAAACTTATATCTTTAGAAAAAGTTAGAGAATTTTCTGAAACCACTAGAGAAGGTAGTAGCTTATTAAAATTAAGTGATGCAGCAGAAGCAATAGGTTTTAAAACCATTGGTATAAAAGTAGACTATAACAAACTTAAAGAAGCCCCACTACCACTAATTGTACATTGGAACAAAAACCATTTTGCCGTAGTTTACAAAATAAAAAATAATGAGGTTTATGTGTCAGACCCTGCTTATGGCCTTATTAAATACAGTATTCCTGAGTTTATTAAACATTGGATAGGAAACAATGCAGATAGCAATACAAAAGAAGGTATTGCTTTATTACTAGAAACCACTCCAAATTTTAAGAAAAAACATTGGGAAGAAACAGACAAGACATCTTTAAAGTTTTTATATCAGTACTTTTTTAAACATAAAAGTTTACTTGTACAATTATGTATTGGACTTTTAACAGGTAGTATTTTACAGTTAATATTTCCGTTTTTAACACAAAGTATTGTTGATGTTGGTATCCAAAATCAAGATATTAACTTTATTTACATTGTTTTACTAGCACAAATTATGCTCTTTTTTGGGCGCACCAGTGTAGAAATTTTTAGAAGCTGGATTTTACTCCACTTAAGTACACGCATAAACATCTCTTTAGTATCAGACTTTTTTATTAAATTAATGAAATTACCAATTTCTTATTTTGATACTCGCATGACAGGTGATATTATGCAACGTATTAACGACCATAACAGAATAGAAAATTTATTAACAGGTTCTACTCTAAATACATTATTCTCCTTAGTAAACCTTTTTGTTTTTGGCGCTGTACTTATTTATTATAGCCCATCTATATTCTTAATATTTTTAGTTGGTAGTATTTTATACATTCTATGGATTTTATACTTTTTAAAACGCAGAAAAGAGTTAGACTACAAACGTTTTTCTGAACTAAGCGATGAACAAAGTACCGTTATAGAACTTGTTAACGGTATGCAAGAGATAAAAATGAATAATGCAGAAAAGCAAAAAAGATGGAAATGGGAATTTGTACAAGCAAGACTTTTTAAAGTATCTATACAAAGTTTAGCTTTAGAACAAACGCAAAGTGTTGGTTCTTCCGTAATAAACGAATTAAAAAACATTATTATAACTTTTACTTCTGCTGTTTTAGTTATAGAAGGAAGTATTACTTTGGGTATGATGCTTTCTATACAATACATCATAGGTCAGCTTAATGGTCCTATTTCACAAATGGTAAACTTTATTAGATCTTTTCAAGACGCAAAAATTAGTATGGAACGCTTAGGAGAAATACACAATAAAGAAGATGAAGAAACAAAAGAGAAACAATTTATACGTAACATAAAACCTAATCAGGATCTTGAAATACAAAATGTGAACTTTAAATATTTAGGAACAGATGAAAATGTTTTAAAAGAAATAAGTTTACATATACCAACAAATAAAATAACAGCAATTGTTGGCGCTAGTGGTAGTGGAAAAACTACCCTTATGAAATTACTATTAAAATTTTATGAGCCTAATAGCGGAATAATAAACTATGGCGAAAACAATTTAAACTCTGTATCTCATAGTGCATGGAGAGACAATTGTGGTGTAGTTATGCAAGAGGGTTATATTTTTAATGACACCATAGCTTATAACATAGCTATTGGAGAAGATATTATTGACCAAGAAAAATTAATAAATGCTACCAAAGTCGCTAACATATACGATTTTATTCAATCTCTTCCATTAGGGTTTAACACTAAAATAGGTAATGAAGGTATTGGGGTAAGTACAGGTCAAAAACAACGCTTATTTATTGCTAGAGCAATTTACAAAAACCCAAACATATTATTTTTTGATGAGGCAACTTCTGCATTAGATGCTAAAAATGAACGTATAATTATGGGCAATTTAAGTACATTTTTTAAAGACAGAACAGTTGTTGTTATAGCACATAGACTTAGTACTGTAAAAAATGCAGACCAAATAGTTGTTGTAGATGAAGGAAAAATACAAGAAAAAGGCACACATAAAGAGTTATTAAGTAAAAAAGAAATCTATTACGGGTTAGTCAAAAATCAATTAGAACTAGAAAAAATTAGCACTACTAAAGATGCCTAAAAACGAAAAACAAGAAGAACTTAATTTACGATCAGAAGAAGTTCAAGAAATTCTGAGTACTCCACCTATATGGATAGTTCGTTGGGGAGTTACTTTAATTTTTATGTTTACTTTAATTTTAATTGCATTGGCTTTTTTAATTAAATATCCGGACTTTGTAACCGCAAAGGTACTAGTAACAACTAAGCTCCCTACAGAAAAAGTAATTGCAAGAGTTCCGGGCCAGTTAGATAAAATCTTTATTAACAACCAAGATACAGTTTCTGTAAACCAAAAAATTGCTATTATAAGAAACACTGCAGACTATAAAAATGTATATCAATTAAAAACAATTCTTGACTCTGCAAGTACAGATGTAAGAAACTATATTTTTCCAATAGAACTAACCTCTAAGCTAACGCTAGGAGAAATAGAACCCGCGTATATAAATTTTGAAAAAAGCTATATAGATTATATGCTTTTAAAAAATCTTAAGCCTCATAAAAATCAACTTTCTGGAAACAAAAAATCTTTGGCTGAAATAAAAAACAGATTACAAAGCCAAATTGAACAGAAAAACATACTAGAAGAAGAGGTGATTTTAAAAGAAAAGGAATTTAGTAGAATGGAACAATTATATAAAAAAGGCATTATTTCCGCTCAAGAGTATGAGACTAAAGAGGTAGACTTTCTCCAAACTCGAAAAAATATTAACAATATGGCTATTTCGATATCTCAAATGAGAGAAGCTATTTCTTCAGCCAACCAAAGCCTAACTTCAAGTTATATAAATGAAAATGAAGATAATACTAAATTCTTAAGTAATTTACTTCAGTCATATAGTTCATTAAAACGAGCAATAAAGGATTGGGAGTATAAATACATTCTAAAATCTTCAATAAAAGGAGTTGCTAGTTATCAGCAATTCTGGGGTCAAAACCAGCAAGTAAATTCAGGAGATGTTGTTTTTTCAATTTTACCCATAGATAAAAGTGAACTTGTTGGTAAATTAACTATACCGTCTCAAAATGCCGGGAAAGTGACGCTAAACCAAAAGACATTGGTAAAACTAGACAACTTTCCTTATCAACAATATGGTATGCTTATAGGAAAAGTTAAGAATATTTCTGTTTCACCAGATTTAGAAGGTAATTATTTTGTCTATATAGAAATACCTAACGGTACTAAGACATCTTACAATAAAAATCTTCCTTTTAAGCAAGAATTAATTGGTAATGCTGAGATAATAACCGAAGACTTAAGTGTAGCTGAAAGAGTGTTTTACAAATTTAAAGATATTTTTAAATACGAATAAAAAAGCCCAAAGTAAAACTTTGGGCTATAAACAATATTCTCTCGCGAAGAATGGACACAAACCTTAGGTGTCCTTAATTGTCTAAGGCAAAACTAATACTAATTACTTAATTATGAAGAATTTTAAATTAGAAGTTAATGAAATGCTAAAAAGAAATGAACTAAAGACTGTTTTTGGAGGGAATTTAGGTTTTAAAAATCCATGCCCTTGTAGCACAGAATATACAATTGACACTGCTGATGAACTCCCTAATAATTCTAATCCTAGAACCTGCAGTTACCCTGCATCTTTTCCTAGTGGTTTTATGTGTAGTGGCATAGAAATCAATGGTAAGTGTTGCTAATTAAAGTTAAGACTAACTCTAATTACAAAAAATATTAGAGTTGGTCTTATTTAAGGGAAACAACTATATATCATATAGCAAAATCTATTTTTTTGAAAACAAAACTCTTTTACATACTATTATTTAGTTTTTCTACTACACTATTTTGTCAAAATGCAGCACATAAGCTACCATTTAAACTAATTAAAAACAGAATATTTATAAAAGGAAAAATAAATAACAACCCTTGTTATTTTTTGTACGACACCGGCTCTAGTGGTTTTAATATTGATCATCTGTTTGCCCAAAAAAACAATATAGATTTAATTAAAAAAAATATTTCAATTTCTATAGGAGATACATTTAATCGCTATTTAACAAAAGAAGATAACATAAGAGATGTACTAATTAACGAATTCGATTTTAATGCTTTTCATAAAGCAACCATTAACCTAGACTTTTTTAAACAATTTAATGTAAAAATTGATTACCATAAAAAACGAATAATACTAAGTAATAATGAAGAACAAAAATTAGAGCAAAGTAATAGTAGCCTATTATCAAAAAACAAAGACAATTTATACCTGTACGGTTTTTATGAAGTTTACGGTACAGTTACAATTGGTAACACAGTTATATCTGGCTACTTTATGGTAGATACAGGAAATGGCAGATATGTTACGCTGTTAAACTACCCAAACAATAATTTAAACGAATTAAAAAAAAGCATTGAAAACAACTTTAGTTATGTAAACGTAGCTATGCCAATAGCACACTCTTCTGGCTTAAACAATACACTTATAACCAATAAAACTAAAGTACTAATTGGTAATAAAACGTATAATGGTGTATTAGTAGATATTGCAAATACAACACTAAACAATTTCCCAAAAAATAAGTTTATTGGTTTTATTGGAGGCGGAATGCTAAAGCATTTTACCATTTATAGTAGCCAGAATAAGCTAATACTAGAACAATTAAGAGATAAAGTAAAGATAGCGTCTGAATTAATCACTGATGGCTTTAAAATTATAAAAAGAGGTAAAAAAAGCATTTGTTAGCACCACTTTTACCAATAAAACTAATACCTCAGAAGTTTCTTTAAACAATCAAATATTAGAAATTAATAACACTCTTGTTAAAGATTTAAGCAACACAGAAATAGAGCAACTAAAAACAAAACTAGGAAATATTATTAGTTACAAATTAAAAAGGAAAAAGAACATATTTTTTATAAAAACTAAAGTTAAAAATTTTCTAGAATAATATGTAATAAAAAAGACCGCACTTTTAAGTACAGTCCTTTTATTTACTTGTAACATATATTATACTACTAATAAAGCACTCTAAACTTAATAGTGTTTTCAACTTTTTTTAGAGCTTTAATAACTTCCTTGTTGTATTTTTTATCTAAGTCTGTAATTACATACCCAACCTCACTGTCTGTAGATAAATACTGACCGTTAATATTCATTTCATATTCTGCTAAAACCTTATTTATTTTAGCCATAATACCTGGTACGTTTTTATGTATATGTAAAAAACGGTGTGCATTTGTTTGTCTAGGTAATCGTATACTTGGGAAATTTACAGCATCTACTGTATTACCAGAGTTTATATATTCCATAATTTTATTAGGTACAAAATCTGCAATATCTCGTTGAGCTTCTTCTGTACTACCACCAACATGCGGTGTTAATATTACGTTTTCTAAACCTTGTAGCTCTGTAAAAAACTCACCGTTACTACGCGGCTCTTCTGGGTAAACATCTACTGCTGCTCCGCCAATTTTACCGCTTTTTAATGCAGCTACTAATGCTTGTATATCTACTACAAAACCACGAGATAAATTAATAAGCATAGCACCATTTTTCATCTGCTTAATTTCACGCTCACCAATAAAATTCTTGTTTGCTTTATTATCATCAATATGTAATGTAACCACATCAGAAACATTTAGTAAATCTTCTAAAGTATTACACTTTGTAGCGTTACCAAGTGCTAATTGGTCATTAACATCATAATAATATACACGCATACCAATTGCTTCTGCTAGTACAGATAATTGCTTACCTATATTACCATAACCAACAATACCTAGGTTTTTACCACGTACTTCTCTAGAGTTAACTGCTGTTTTATTCCATTGTCCACTATGAATTTCCTGACTTCTTGGAAACACATTACGCATTAAGGTAATAATTTCTCCTATTGCCAATTCTACAACAGAGCGTGTATTACTATAAGGTGCATTAAACACAACTACACCTCTTTTTTTAGCACTTTCTAAGTCTATTTGCGTAGTACCAATACAAAATGCACCAACTACCAAAAGTTTATCTGCTGCCTCTAATACTTTTTTGGTTACTTGTGTTTTAGAACGAATACCTAAAACGTGTACTCCTTTTAATTTTTCTATTAATTCTTCTTCTGGTAGACTGTGTTTTACAAGTTCTACAGAAAAACCGTCTTCAGATAAATTATGAAATGCTGCTGGATGCACATTTTCTAGCAACAATATTTTAATTCTGTTTTTTGGATATGATATTTTCCTTGGCAAATCATTTACAAACAAAAATTCATCCATATTTGGCGTAACGTGGTCTGCATTTGTTGTGGCCTTATCTCTACTCACATTTTCTGTGTAAGCAAAAAACTTATCTGCAATACCTGCTTCACGCATTACATAATCACTATACCCATCTCCTATTACTTGTACCTCACCATCTAAATCTAAATTTTTAAGGCATTCAATTTTTCCGTTGTGAGATGCCAATACATTAGCTTCATCAAAACCAATTATATTACCATCCTCATCAAACTTAAACGTGTTTGCATATACCTTACTAGATGGTATGTTGTATTCTTCAACAATAGGATCTATAAACTCTTTAAATCCGCAAGAAATTACATAAATATCATCAGAATAATTATGAAAAAACTCTTTATTAGTTTCTATAGACTTAGATATTTTATCTCTAAGTTCTGCTACCAATTGCGTTAAATGGCTTTTATGTGCATTAAGCAGTTTTATGCGTTTTTCTAAGGACTCTGTAAAGGAAATATCCCCATCTATACCTAGATTGGTGATTTCTTGTATTTCTTTAATAATTTCATCTTTGTTAGCATTACCTTGTAATGTAATTTCTGCTAAAACATCTAATGCTTCAACTCTGGTTAAAGTACTATCAAAATCAAAAACATATTTTCTCCCTTGGTCTACCATTTTAAAAAAATTTAAGTAGTAAAAGTAAAAAATATTAGTGTGTATGCTGTTAAATCAAAATAAAATTAAAGCAAAAAAGGTGTATCATCACATATGCTATAAAAATTGTTTTTTAAAAGCCCTTTAATTAAGAATATGATAATAAAATTAAAACCAACGACGTACTTTTTTTGTGTAAGAAGTATATTCTTTACCAAATTTTTGAGCAAGCATTTTTTCTTCTGGTTCTATTTGGTAAGCGTTCATATAAGACACAAATGCAGCAGCCAAAAGCATATTAAAAGCATTACTTAAAAATAAGCCCCAAGCAATTAATAGTAAAAGCATTGCTAAGTACATTGGATTTCTAGTAAACTTGTAAATACCTGTGGTTACTAAAGCATTTGTTTTTTCTATGTTCTTAGGATCTACAGTGGTTTTAGCCTTAAAAAATTTATAGGTAGATGTTGTTAAAATTAAAAACATAGCAACTAACAATCCTTTTAATAACATTGTTCTACCAAAAAAATCAAATATACCAAAAGGTAAAAACCTTGCTAAAACATACATTAACAAACCAAATATAAAAACTACTACTACTGGCGGGAACTTTAAAGTCATACTAAATATTTAAGAAAATAAAATTACTACTTTTGCAATTGTTTTTTTTACTTTTTAATGTAAAGTTTTATAAAAACGCTCCTAATTACAGATAATGAAAATAGTATTTGCTACACACAACACTAATAAATTTAAAGAGGTAAAAGCATTAGTACCTACTACTATTACGCTTGTTTCTTTAACAGATATTGGTTGTTTTGATGATATTCCAGAAACCGCAGACACCATAGAAGGTAATGCTATACAAAAAGCTAGCTATGTTACAGAAAAATACAACTTACCTTGTTTTTCTGATGACACAGGCCTTTTAGTAAATGCTCTAAACGGAGAACCTGGTATTTATGCTGCACGCTACGCTGGTGAACAAAAAAGTGCAGAAGATAATATGGCTAAACTTTTACATAAGTTAGGAGACAACCCAAACAGAGAAGCACATTTTAAAACAGTTATTGCTCTACACATTAACGGAGAGCAACATATTTTTACGGATGTTGTTAATGGTGTTATTACCAAAGGTAAACAGGGTACAGATGGTTTTGGGTACGACCCAATTTTTACTCCTGAAGGTTACAGCCAAACATTTGCACAATTACCATTAAATACAAAAAATAAAATTAGTCACAGAGCAAAAGCTACACAACAGTTAATTTCTTTTTTAAAACAATACAACAATGGCTAAGCAAACAGTAGAGGTTTCTGTAGCATCTGAACGTGCCGAAGCATATGGTGGTGTACTTATTGCATTTTTTGCCGCACTTATGGCTATTTCTCAGTTAGTTAACGGAGAATTAGAGGAAGAAATGATGATTGCACACAATAAATTGGTCAATTATTCGAGTTGGTATCAGTCTAAAAGCATAAAAGAGAGTTTAAAAGAAAGTGAGTTAGACAATCTTGAAGCACTACTTTATACAAATGCTATAGCTGAAGAAAAAAGAGATTTTGTTTACACTAAAATTGAAAAAACAAAAGCTAAAATAGAAAAGTACAAAGCAGAAAAGCATGAAATTTTAGTTGGCTCTAAAAACATTGATAAAAAAGATTGGGTACAAGATTTAGATGGCCAAATGGGCGTAATAACTGGCATTAACGAGTGGAAAGTGCTTGCCCGTAAATATGATATTGCTACACGTAAGTTTGATTTTGGCGTACTTTTTTTTCAAATTAGTATAGTTTTAGGTGCTGTTTGTATTATTATTTACGACAATCCTAAGCTACAAAAATCATTAGTTGCATTAATGATAATTTTTGGTGTTATTGGTGTTATTATGTCTGTATATGGTTATAGTCTTGCGCCTTAAAAACAAGTATTACCTATGTTGTATGGTTATTCAAAATATTTAGAGTACTTTTGCACTTTATTAAAAACGCCGCTGGTATAGCATGTGTTACTCTGAGTTATAATATGATAAACGCTCTATGTAACATACATATTTGCGATTAAGAATAACATATTATGACAAAATTTGAAGCATTAGGGCTAGACAAGTCCCTACTTGATGCTATTGTAGATCTTGGGTTTGAATCACCTTCAGAAGTACAAGAAAAAGCAATTCCAATCCTTTTAAATGAAGACACAGACCTAGTTGCATTAGCGCAAACAGGTACTGGTAAAACTGCAGCTTTTGGTTTTCCGTTAATTCAGAAAATTGATTCTAGCAGCAGAACTACTCAAGGATTAATACTTTCACCAACACGTGAACTTTGTTTACAAATTACAAACGAGCTTAAAGCGTATTCTAAATACGAAAAAGGACTTAACGTAGTTGCAATTTACGGTGGTGCTAGTATTACAGACCAAGCAAACCAAATTAGAAGAGGAGCACAAATAGTTGTTGCTACTCCTGGTAGAATAAAAGATATGATTAGCCGTGGTATGGTTAACATTTCTAAATTAGATTACTGCGTATTGGATGAAGCAGATGAAATGTTAAATATGGGCTTCTATGAAGACATTAAAGACATTTTATCTAACACTCCAGATGAAAAATTTACTTGGTTATTCTCTGCAACTATGCCAAGAGAAGTATCTACCATTGCTAAAAAATTCATGCACAACCCACAAGAAATTACTGTGGGATCTAAAAACGCTGGTGCAACTACAGTACAACATGAGTATTATGTTGTTGGTGGTAGAGATAGATATCCTGCATTAAAAAGATTAGCAGATACTAACCCTGATATTTTCTCTGTTGTTTTTTGTAGAACCAAAAGAGATACACAAAGGGTTGCCGAAAAATTAATTGAAGACGGTTACAATGCTGGTGCTTTACACGGAGATTTAAGTCAAAACCAAAGAGATTTGGTAATGAACGCCTTCCGTAAAAAACAAATACAAATGCTTGTTGCAACAGATGTTGCTGCACGTGGTATAGATGTAGATGATATTACGCACGTAATAAACTACCAATTACCTGATGAAATAGAAACATACACACACCGTAGTGGACGTACTGGTAGAGCTGGTAAATCTGGTGTATCTATGGTTATTGTAACTCGTAGTGAGTTACGTAAAATAAAAGCCTTAGAGAGAAAGCTACAAACTGAATTTTTATCAAAAAAGATTCCAACCGGAATGGAAATTTGTAAAATTCAATTGCACCATTTAGCCAATAAAATTAAAGATACAGAGATTAATGATGAAGTAGAAAGCTACTTACCTGCTATTAATGAAATATTAGAAGGTGTAGATAAAGAAGATCTTATTAAAAAGATTGTATCTGTAGAGTTTACTCGTTTCTTTGATTACTACAACAAAACTAGAGACTTAAATGGCTCTGACCGTGGAGAAAGAGGAGATCGTGAGGAGCGTGGTAAAAACAAAGCAGAAATACCTACAAGTGGTTCTGTACGTTACTTTATTAATGTTGGTGAGCGTGATGATTACGATTGGATGACATTAAAAGATTTCTTAAGAGATACTGTTGGTCTTGGTAAAGAAGATGTTTTTAAAGTAGATGTAAAAGAGAGTTTCTCTTTCTTTAACACAGATGCAGAACATTCTGAAAAAGTATTAAGTACTTTTACTGAGTTTAAGGTAGATGGCAGATTTGTTAATGTTGAAATCTCTAACAATCCTGGAGGCGGTGGTGGCCGTGGAAGAGGCGGTAGAGGTCGCGGAGACAGAGGCCGTTCTTCTTCTTCTCGTGGAGGAAGAGATAACAGAAGTGGCGGAGACAGAGGTCGTTCTCGTAACAGAGATAACAGAGGAAGCCGCGATAGTGGTGGAAGCTACGGAAACAAAAGAAGCAAAAGAAGATACTAAGCTTTTAAGTTAATAGAATATTAAAAATACGCTTCGGCGTATTTTTTTTTGTTTATTTACCACCTCTAATCAAAAAATTAACCCATATTCCGCACCTAAAGAGATAAACTTTAATATCTTAGAGTTTTTAGTAGAAGATAAACGACACCACTTTTTTTATGAATAAATACATCCTACTTGTTTTTAGCTTAATTACATTCTGTGGATTTTCACAGGATAAAAAAACAAAAGAAAAAGAAAATGAGTTTACTGCAACCATTATAAATGCACAAACTGATGAACCTATGCCTAGCGTACACATTGTAAACCTTAACCAAGTAAAAGGTACAATTACAGATCAAGAAGGTAAGTTTACAATACCTGCAGTTGCCAACGATACACTTTACCTAACATACCTTGGTTTTAAATCTCAAAAAATTAAGATTACTAATGATATGCTTAAGTTTAAAGACACTAAAATTACCTTAACAGAACTTGCTTTTGCCCTAGAAGAAGTTGTTGTAAAACCATACCAATTAACAGGTTTTTTAGAAATAGATGCCAAAAACGTAAGTTTAAACGACTCTTACCAGTATGCAATTTCTGGACTAAATACAGGTTATGAAGCAGGTAACAAAAACCCAAGTGCTGTTACAAAAGTACTTGGTGCAATACTAAACCCTGCAGATTTACTCCGTAATTTATTTGGTAAAAAACCTGCGCAAATGCGTAAACTTCGTCAAATAAAAGAAGATGATCGTATTAGAGATTTACTAGCCGCAAAGTTTGACAGGGAAACACTAACAGAATTACTACAACTAGAAAAAGTAGATATTGAAGACATATTAAACAACTGTAATTACTCTAAATCTTTTATACAAACAGCTAATGACTTGCAAATTTTAGATGCCATTAGCGGCTGTTATGAAGAGTACAAGGGTTTAAACAGAAAAAAATAAGAGTACAATTAACTACTACTTATAAATACACACCTTAACACTACCTATGACTAAATTAGAATTTTTACAAAAGAATGTTTTTACAGATCTTCAAAACTTAAATACAGGATTTGATGCTGATGACAACTTTTACTTTTCTGAGCTAGATTTTGCAATGGTTTTAGAACGTATTGAATACTTTGGTATTGGCATACACGCTATTAAACCATATATAAATGAAGAATTTGGCACTACTAAAACCAATGAAGATTACAGAAAAAAAGCAACAGATGCTAAATGGTATAAAAGAGCTTATTTTGATTTAAAAAAGGCTACACCAAAAATGATATATAATGCAGATTATAAAGTATCAGCCAAGTTGCTAAACAAAGATGAAAACAATACCAACGAAGCAAACTAAATTTTAATACAAATAATGGGGTTATTTAATAAAATACTTGGTAACGCAAGTGAAGTATCTGTAGAAAAATTAAATGAAAAATACGGAAGACTTCTAACAGATAATGAACAAGTAGAACTAGGATTTAAATTGTTTAGAGATACGTTTATGTTTACCAATAAGCGTTTAATATTAATAGATGTACAAGGCCTAACTGGCAACAAAGCAGAGTACAGATCTATGCCATACAAAAGCATCTCTAGATTCTCTTTAGAAACTGCAGGTACTTTTGATTTAGATGCCGAATTAAAAATTTGGATTTCTAGTGAAAACTTACCATCTGTAAGCAAAAAGTTTAACAAAAGTATAGATGTTTACGAAGTACAAAAATATTTGGCAAGCAAAGTAATGTAACAACTTTACAGCCTATAAAAAAAAGCCTATATTTTTAAAATATAGGCTTTTTTTTGTTTTTAGTAAACTACGTATTATTTACTTGCAAATAGTTTTACATCTTCTTCTGTAACTTCTTGTCCGCCTAAAATAATTAATCGTTCTACAACATTGCGTAGCTCTCTAATATTCCCTGTCCAATCATAACTTTTTAACAATGAAACTGCTTTATCAGAAAATACTTTTTTAGCCGTTCCTTGCTCTTTACTTATTTTATCTGCAAAATATGTTATTAACAAAGGAATATCTTCTCTTCTGTCATTTAAAGCAGGTACTTTTATAAGTATAACAGCTAGTCTATGGTATAAATCTTCTCTAAAATTACCCTCTGCTATTTCCTTTTTTAGGTCTTTGTTAGTAGCTGCTACTACTCTAACATCTACTTTTATATCTTTATCTGTACCAACTCTAGATATTTTACTTTCTTGTAAAGCACGTAATACTTTTGCTTGCGCAGACAAACTCATATCACCTATTTCATCTAAAAAAATAGTTCCTTTATTAGCCGCTTCAAACTTACCTGCTCTATCTTTAACTGCAGATGTAAAAGCACCTTTAACATGACCAAAAAGTTCACTCTCTATCAACTCTGACGGTATTGCAGCACAGTTTACCTCTATAAATGGTGCTTTGCTACGCGGACTTTTTTCATGCAACCAATGCGCAACTAGCTCTTTACCGGTACCATTAGACCCCGTAATTAAAACACGTGCATCTGTAGGAGCTACTTTTTCTATCATATCTTTAATTAAAGATATACCCTCACTCTCCCCTATCATTTGGTAATTTTTACTAACCTTTTTCTTAAGTTTAGTATTTTCTACAACTAAATTTTTACGATCTAATGCATTACGTACTGTTGTTAGCAACCTATTTAAGTCTGGCGGTTTAGATATATAATCAAAAGCACCTAAACGCATTGTGTTTACTGCAGTATCTAAATCTCCGTGACCAGAAATCATTATAAAAGCCAATTCTGGTTTTAATTTACGCGCAGCTTCTAATACCTCTACGCCATCCATTTTTGGCATTTTAATATCACACAAAACTAAATCGTAATCGTTTTTTTTAATAGCATCTATACCTTTTAAACCGTCTTCTGCCTCTTCAACATTATAAGTATCACTTTCTTCTGATAAAATTTTTACCAAAACCCTGCGTATTGCAGCTTCATCTTCTATTACTAATATTTTTGACATATACGTGTTTTAAAAAATTCCTATTTTAAATCCTGTTTTAAAATATACATTTCCATCGTCATATAACGAATATACGCTTTTTCTTTCTTCATCTCTTAACAAACCTCTTTGTGATAAGGTGTGCCCTGCCAATGCATAAAAAGATATATTTTTATTAATGTTATACTGATAACCAAAAGCACCTACAACAACAGATAAAGATAAACCAGATCCTAAATCATTATCTGGCAAAGCAATATCATTTTGTACATTTACAAAATAACCATCCAATAATAATGCCGTTTTAAAAGTATGGTGCTGTTTTAAGTGGTATTTAAACTCCATTCTGGGTACACCAATCATATATGACCAGTTAGGATGAAACTTTTTGTAATAACTTATTATAGGTAAAGGAACATCAAACCCAGTGGCATTGTTATAAGACAACCCCAATATTAATCTTGTAGGTTTTTCTTTTTTCATATCTGCCTTAATAGTTAAAACAGAATAATTTAAATTAAAATCTTCCTTTTGTACTCCATCAATAAAGTTTGATGCCAACCTTGGTGTAAGCAATCCTACAAAAGTCCACTTATCATTAAGCATATGCGCGTATCCTAAATTAAGATCTACAATTCTTAATTTTTCAAGTTCATTATCATCAAACTCATAAATACTATCGTTTGCAAAGTCTATAATACCATACTCTGCACCAGCTATTATATAATTTTTATCATTTAATTTGATAGGTAAATTTGCCAAAAAACGAAATCTAGATATACTCCTAGATGACTTTTTTTTTGGCAACGTAGTGTACTCTATTCTAACAATGTCTGAGCTTTGAGACCAAACAAATTGTACCATTAGAAAAAAACAAACTCCTAAAAGTTTTTTCATATGCAAACAAATATATGCGTAATTCTTAACTAAATTATTTACTAATAATATGAATATCTCTTTGAGGGAAAGGAATAGATATATTGTTTTCTCTAAAAGCTGCATCTATTAAAAAACGCAGATCACTTTTAATTCTAGGGTCTCCGTAGCTATCATTTGTATAATAATTTATAGAAAACATAAGTGCCGAATCTCCAAAGTCCTCAAACAACACAAATGGTTTTGGATTTTTTAAAATCCCTTTTTTAGTATCTATAATTTCTAATAATAATTTAGAAACCAACTCTACATCACTACCATAAGCAACACCAACTTTTACATTTTCTCTTGTTGTTTTATGGTTTTGTGTATAGTTGTAAATACTATCTGTTAAAAATTTGTGGTTTGGTATTACAATAACCTTATCATCTCTGGTTAAAGCTCTTGTGGTTCTTAATCTGGTTTCAAAAACTCTCCCCACTTTACCTTCTACTTCTATAATATCTCCTATATGTAAACTTTGGTCTAAAATAATTAATATTCCAGAAATTATATCCTGAAAAAGATATTGTAAAGCAAAACCTAAACCAACAAATAAAGCTGCAGAAGCTGTTAACAACACTGTTAAATCTACCCCAGAAGAATGCAACACTGTAATTACCGCTAGTATGTATAAAAAATACTTTAAGAAACTAAATATGCTTAAAAACTTATTTTTATCATCTTGCGGGAGCTTAGCAATTACAATTTTATGTATTAATTTTAAAAGATAGGTAACAACAACAAGTACAATTATTATAATAAATAATGTCCCAATAGTGATGTCTACTTTATCACTATCTACCAATTTATAAGACATAAAATCCATTATGTACTTAAATATATCTTTTAAATCTTTCATACTAATATTTTAACCACTTGTACAAGTCTTTGTAGCTTGGTTTTTTACCATACATTAATATCCCTATTCTATAAATTTTAGCAGCTAACCAAACTATAGATAAAAATGTTACTATTAACAAAGCTATAGAAACTACCAATTGCCATATTGGCACACCACCTTCTCCTATACCAGAAGACAAACGCATTAGCATTACTATTGGCGACGTTAACGGAAATAAAGAAAAACCTACTGCCACTGGGCCGTGAGGATTACTAAACACCGATATAAAACCAACATAAATTGCTAGCATTAGCGGAGATATTACTGGTAACATAAACTGCTGTGTGTCTGTTTCATTATCTACAGCAGCACCAATTGCAGCATATATAGAACTGTATATTAAATATCCTAAAATAAAATATACCAAGAAAAAACTAAATAAAGAAACCCAAGGTATTTGCACAAACATATCTGCATATTTTTGCATATCATTTGGCATACTACTGTTTGCCATTTGCATAGCTTGAGCCTGTGGCAAATTAGCACCTCCGTTTTGCAAAGCACCAACATCTAAATCAAACACTAAAAAAACAATTAAAAACAATAGTGAACCAGACACCACCCAAATTATAAACTGAGTTACACCTGCTAAAGAGGTTCCTATTATTTTACCCATCATTAACTGAAAAGGTTTAACCGATGAAATAATAACCTCTATTACTCTACTTGTCTTTTCTTCAATAACACTACGCATTACAAAACTACCGTATATAATAATAAACATCATTATTAAATACCCAAAGCCACCACCAATTATAGCGTTAAGCTCATTTAACCCTTTTAAGTTTTCTTTACCTTGAAAAGTAGCCGTGTGTATAGAAAAGTTTTTACTAATAGCACTATATTGCTCTTGCGAAACCCCTAATTGCTCTAATCTTTTTTGTTTAAGTCGGTACTGAAAAATATCTTCTAAATCATCTAAAAAACCATCTGTAGGAGACTCTTTAGAAAAAAAGTAAGCTGCATTAGCAACCTCTTCTAACGTATTGCCATTTGGTATAAACACCAAACCATAATACCCAAGTTGCTCTGTAGAGTCTTTTGCTTGTTCTAAACTTAGATTTTTTAAACGTACAACAGATGTACTTTCTGTGTTGTTAAAATCTTCAGTAAAAAAACTACTTTCGTTTAAAACTGTAATTACTCTTTTATCACTGTCATTTAGCATAGCCAAATACAATACCAAAGCAACCATACCTACCATTAAAATAGGACTTAAAAAAGTCATTATTATAAACGACTTATTTTTTACTTTAGCTAAATACTCTCTTTTTATAATTAAGCCTAATTTACCCACTACTTTGTTTTGCTTTTTACGGTTTGTATAAAAATATCGTTTGCAGACGGTATAGTTTCTACAAAGTGGTTTACTTTTCCTTTTTCTGATAAATACCCTAATAACGCACCAGTATCATTAGAAGGCAGTTGTATTTTAAAATTTAACTGTTCATCTTGTACGTTGTATGATGGTGTCCAGATTTTATGTTTTTCTTCTAACTTTTTTAAAACATCATTTTCATTAGTCACTTGCAGACCTACATTAAAAATATTGTTTTTATATTCATTTTTAATGTCTGATAATTTGCCGTCTAATATTTTTTCTGACTGATGTATAAGTGCTATATACTCACACAATTCCTCTACAGACTCCATACGGTGAGTAGAAAATATAATAGAAGCACCTTGTTCTTTTAAATGAAGAATTTCATCTTTAATAATGTTAGCGTTAATAGGGTCAAAACCACTAAAAGGCTCATCAAAAATTAATAATTTTGGTTGATGAAGTACAGTTACTACAAACTGTATTTTTTGCGCCATACCTTTAGATAATTCTTGCACTTTTTTATTCCACCAATCTCCTATATCCAACCTATCAAACCAATATTTAAGCCGTTTTGTTGCCTCTGCTTTAGATAAGCCTTTTAACTGAGCCAAATACAAAGCTTGCTCACCAACCTTCATACTTTTATACAAACCCCTTTCTTCTGGTAAATAACCAATAGTAGCAATATGTTCAGGTTTTAAAGGTTCACCATCAAAAAAAACAGCTCCCGTATCTGGAAAGGTAATCTGATTTATAATACGTATTAGCGTAGTTTTTCCTGCGCCATTTGGCCCTAGCAGACCATATATACAATTCTTAGGAATTTCTAAGGAAACATTGTTTAGGGCTGTGTGGTCTCCAAATTTTTTAGAAACACCTTTTGCCGCCAAAATAGTATTCATCTTCACAATTTTTTCAAAGATAGATAAATGGTAGCATATAAAAATAAAACCCACCCTTATTTACATAAGGATGGGAAAAAAAATGAGCAGCAACAAGTACTGCCCAGTATTATAAATATGCTTAAGAGAACATATCTTTTACTTTCTCAAAAAAAGATTTGTCTGATTTTTCAGGCTGAGGAGTAAAGTTTTCACTATCTCTCATACGCTCAAAAAACTCTCTTTGCTCTTTATTTAACCCTTTTGGTGTCCAAACATTTACGTGTACTAAAAGGTCTCCGCTACCATAGCCATTTAGACTTGTAATACCTTTACCTCTTAAGCGTAAAATTTTACCAGATTGTATACCTTCTTCTAGCTTTATACGCACTTTACCACCAACAGCATCAATCTCTTTAGAAGTACCCAAAACTGCTTCAGGAATACTTATGTATAAATCATAATGCAAGTTATCTCCTTCTCTTTTTAAAGTGCTGTGTTCTTCAGTCTCTATAAGTACAATAAGGTCTCCGTTTACACCGTTACCAGGAGCACTATTACCTTTACCAGGTACTTTTAACTGCATACCATCTTCTACACCACCAGGTATTTTAATAGATACCGTTTCTTCTTTTGCAATTAAACCTTGTGCATCTGCACCAGCTGGTTTTTTATCTATAATTTGGCCACTACCACCACAAGTGCTACAAGTAGCAGAAGTTTGCATTCTTCCTAAAATGGTATTTGCAATTTTAGTAACCTGACCAGAGCCGTTACACGTAGTACACGTGTTATATGTAACACCGTCTGCTTGTACCTTGCGTTTAACTTTAACCTTTTTTTCTACGCCATTAGCCACTTCTTCTAAAGTTAACTTAACTCTAATTCTTAAATTAGAACCTTTAACTCTACGTTGGCCGCCTCCGCCAAAACCGCCAAAGCCACCACTAAAGCCGCCTCCGCCAAAGATATCTCCAAACTGACTAAAGATATCATCCATATTCATACCGCCGAAGCCGCCACCGCCACCGCCAGCACCACCTTCAAAGGCTGCGTGACCGTATTGATCATATCTTGCTTTTTTATCAGGATCACTTAAAATTTCATATGCTTCTGCTGCTTTTTTAAACATCTCCTCTGCTTTAGCATCACCAGGATTTTTATCTGGATGAAATTCTATAGCCTTTTTACGGTATGCTTTTTTTATTTCTGCTGCAGTTGCATTTTTAGTAATGCCTAATATGCTGTAAAAATCTTCTTTCATTTTTTATTTTTAGTTCCCAACAACAACTTTTGGGTGACGAATAATTTTATCTCCTAACGTAAATCCTTTTTCTATTACGTCTATAATTTTCCCTTTTAACTTTTCATCAGGGGCAGGTATTTGCGTAATAGCTTCGTGTACGTCAGCATCAAACGCGTCACCTTGTACAACTTCTATTTCTAATAATCCTTTTCCTTTTAAAGTCTCTTTAAATTTATTTTGTATGAGTTCTACACCGGTAACTAGCTCTTTATCTTCAGACTTAGAAATTTCTTTCATAGCTCTGTCAAAATCATCCATAACCGGAAGCATAGATACTATAACTTCTTGACCTGCTGTTTTAAACAAGTCCATACGTTCTTTAGATGTTCTTTTTTTATAGTTTTCAAACTCAGCAAACAAACGTAAAAACTTATCTTTTTCTTTAGCTAAGTCTTGTTGCAATTGTTCTTCAACAGACAACTCTACCGTTTCTTCTTCAGTAGTTTCTGTATTTTCCTTAACTTCTTCAGCAGCTTTATTCATTTTTTCTTCTTGTGCTACTTCTTCAGCTTTATCTTTTTTACTCATTATATGCTAATGTTTAATATCTTGAAAATTAAGATGGCAAAAGTACTGCCATTTCTTTAAAAATGTCAAAATGTCACTAAACTTTATTAAAAATAATATTATAGCTTGGTTGCTCTAAGCATTTCTCTTTTTCCTGGAGGTCCTGGCAAGCGTTCTACTTTAAAATCAACTGCCAACATTGCACGCCTAACACTACCTTTAGCCGCATAAGTTACCAACACCCCATTAGTTTGCAATGCGTTGTACATAATACCAAAAATGTTTTCTGTCCAAAGTTCTGGCTGTACCCTAGCCCCAAAAGCATCAAAATATATAAGGTTGTATGCTTCTTTATCTGTGATGTCTAAAAAATTTTGCTCTCTTTTTAGCAGGTTAAAATTTGGTAATATCTCTGTTTTAACCTCCCAACTTACATTGTGCATTTTATTAAATACATCTTCAAAATTAGAAGCATTTAATTGCGCTATATAATTTAGCTCTGCAACTTCTTCTGCTTCTACAGGATATGCCTCTACCCCTGTATAATCTATATTTAAATTGCTTTTTGGTGCCTCAATTGCCGTAATTATAGCATTTAGTCCAGTTCCAAAACCAATTTCTAAAATAGAAACAGGCTCATCCTTAAATAAAGATAAGCCGTGTTTTATAAATACGTGATAAGCTTCTTGTACTGCCCCGTGTATAGAGTGGTACTGTTCGTTCCAATCCTCTATTTGTATGGTTTTAGAACCATCACCTGTTGTTATTATTTTACGTTTCAAATATTTACTCTTTTAAAAGCACTCCGTCTGCCTCAAACCTATATGTTTTTTTAGGAGTTGTAATTTGTGCTATTTCTTCTTTAGTTGCTCCACCATCTTCTGCATAGTGTTGTTGTTCATCTACAGACATTTGCTCAATAAAAGCTTTTCCGTTTACTACAACTTCCTTACCAGTTATATCTTTTGGCATAAAAAAGCCATAGTCTTTAAATTTTACCATAGCTTGCTCACCATCTCCTAAATCTAACTTCATCCAACAGCCTTTAGACTGACAAACATCTAATACCTTACCTGTAAATTTTGTTGTTACCGTATCTGCAACTGCTAAATTATGGTATACAGATGCCATTTCTTTAGTAACTTTAGCATTATCTTTTGTGATTTTTTCACCAAAAGATGCTAATTCTTCTGTTTTTTGCTCAGGTTCCTGAACTACGGTTTCTTTTTTTGCCTCTTTGCAAGACATAAACAATAAAATTACTACAAGCAAAATGTTAAAACTTTTCATATCTGATAAAATTTAGTGATAGATTGCAAATTTGAACATTTTTAATCTAAAAAAGAAGCACTAGTACTGATAATTGATTAATTTTATGAACTTAAATTCTGAATACTATGGATGTTACTACAAACCAAATTAGTGTAGAAAAAACAAAAAACACTAAAATTAACGATGTTGATTTTAATAATCTTTCGTTTGGAAGTATTTATATGGATCATATGTTGGTCTGTGATTACAAAAATGGCGCTTGGGAAGCTCCTAAAGTTGTGCCTTATCAGCCAATTTCTTTAGACCCTTCTGCTAAAATTTTTCACTACGGGCAATCTATTTTCGAAGGAATGAAAGCTTACAAGGATGAGCAAGACACCATTTGGATGTTTCGTCCTTTAGACAACCATAAACGTTTAAACTTATCTGCTAAAAGATTAGCTATCCCAGAAATTCCTGAAAACTACTTTATGGAAGGCCTTAAGGCTTTATTAAAGACAGATAGTGATTGGATTCCTCAATCTCCAGGAAGCTCTTTATACATTAGACCTTTTATTTTTGCTACCGGATTAGGCTTCCACGCATCTCCTGCAGATGAATACAAGTTTGTTATTTGTGGCGCCCCTTCTGGATCTTATTTTTCTGGCGAAGTAAAAGTACTTATTGAAGAAACTTACTCTAGATCTGCAAATGGTGGTGTTGGTTTTGCTAAAGCAGGTGGTAACTATGCTGGACAATTTTACCCAACTAAACTTGCACAGGACAAAGGATACCAACAAGTAATTTGGACAGATGACAATACGCATGAGTATATTGAAGAAGCTGGTGCTATGAATGTTTTTGTACGTATTAATGATACTCTTTTAACGTGCCCAACTAGTGACCGCATACTAGATGGTATTACACGTAAAAGTATTTTAAAAATTGCTGAAGACGAAGGTATTAAAACCGAAGTACGTAAAATAAAAGTACAAGAATTAGTAGACGCTGCTAAAGATGGTAGTTTAAAAGAAATGTTTGGTGCAGGTACTGCTGCTGTAATTTCTCCTATTGCAGGTTTTGGTTTTAGAGATAATGACTATATGTTACCTACTAACCTAGAAAACAGTTACGCTACTTTATTAAAAGACCGTATTACTAGCATACAATACAATAAAGCTGAAGATAAATTTGGATGGCGTTTTAAGGTTGAATAACCTTATGTTACCTATATAATATAATAAAAAAGTGCCTTATTAGGCACTTTTTTTATTTTTTAAGAATAGCTTCTATACTTGGCCTAAAGTAGTTAGGCCCTTTTAATATTTTACCGTCTTCTCTGTAAACTGGTTTACCATCTGCACCTAGCTTACTCATATTACTACGTTGTATTTCATCAAAAACCTCTTCAATTTTATACTGCATACCATGTTCTAATATAGTACCACATAAAATATACAGCATATCACCTAAAGCATCTGCTACTTCAACCATATCATTATTATTAGCCGCTTCTAAGTACTCCTTATTTTCTTCATCCATAAGGTTAAAGCGCAATAAATTTTTTTGCTGTCCTAAATCTGCTTTTAATTCTTCAGAAACCCCAGCTCCAAAAGATTTATGAAATAACTCTACCGCTTTAAGTTTATTTTTCATTTGTATAATTTTACGTTAGTTTTGCACAAAAATAGAAATATGTTTACCACCGGACAATATATATTTGCCGCTCTTTTTGTTATTGTTTTTACTATTATTATTGTAATTACATATAAAAGAGACAAAAAATTACATTTAAAAAACTATTCTGGTGTAAAATGGGTAGCCATTACCTTTATTATCTTCATAATTTCATTGTTTATTATTAAGCATTTTCTAAAAAATTAACGAATTTTTATCGTTCACCACAAAAATCAAGCAACACACAACAAAAACTAGGCTTTCTTCGTTATAGTGTAAGAAAAACCGTATTTTTGCGTTGTATTGATAACAAATTCTGTTTAATGACAATTTTTCTTAACATTTTATTTATTTTAGTGGCTGTAAATGCCTTACTTTTAGTGTTTAGCGTTAACCGTAACAATGCTAAAGCAAAAAAATCTGTTAACAAACCTACAGCAGAAACAACAGCTAAAGTATACCCACTTAATATTATCTCTACAAAATACAAAAAAGCAATATAGTTTTTTACCTTTGTAAGGTATGAAACAGTTGTTACTTGTTTTTTTAGGAGGTGGTGTAGGTAGTGTATTGCGTTTTCTTATTAGCAAAACACTAAATAGTTCATTTCAACCCTACTTTTTAGGAACCTTTTTAGTTAATATATTAGGCAGTTTACTTATTGGCTTTATAATAGGACTAACTTTAAAAGGTAATTACCTTACAGAAAACCAAGCATTATTATTAGCTACTGGATTTTGTGGAGGCTTTACTACATTTTCTACTTTTGCATTAGAAAACCAATCTCTATTAAAAAATGGCGATCTTTTGCATTTTACTTTTTATACCTTATTAAGTATCTCTATTGGTATTTTTGCCGTAATAGGCGGTTTATGGATTTCTAAATCCATATAATATTTCATAAAAAATCTTTTTTTATTCAACAATACACGTAAATAGCAATATTTTTTGCTGTAATACCCCGTCATATCCTATTTTTTTTCATTTATCAAATATCATTTTAACAAAAAATTAAAATATAATTACAATACCCCTATTTAAAATGGGGGTTATTTTATTTATATCATAAAAATTAAATAAGTACCCATAAAAAATACGGGGTATAATTCATTATTAAATACATTTACCCTGTAATTAACTAAACGATATGAAAAAAATTGAAGCAATTATTAGAAAATCTCAATTTGATGATGTAAAAAAAGCATTACACCAAATTGAAGTGAATTTTTTTAGTTACTGGGATGTAACTGGAGTAGGAAATGAAAAACAAGGACACGTATACAGAGGAATATCTTACAGCACAACTGATATTCAAAGAAGATACCTATCTATTATAGTTTCAGATGAGTTTTTAGAAAAAACTGTAAATACAATTTTAGAATCTGCTTACACAGGCAATGTAGGTGACGGAAAAATATTTGTATCTGAAATTATAGATGCATACCGCATTAGAACCAAAGAAAACGGTCACGCAGGAATAAACTAACCAAACCAAGACACTATTAAAAAATTAGAATTATGATTAACGAACAACAAGAAGCACTAAGTAAAGCTGTTGAAAGTATCAACAGTGATATGGGTGCATTATGGATAACAATAGCTGCCATTTTAGTATTTTTTATGCAAGCTGGTTTTACATTAGTAGAAGTTGGCTTTACACGCAGTAAAAACTCTGGTAACATAATAATGAAAAACATTATGGACCTTTGCGTAGGTTCCTTAATGTTCTGGGCTGTAGGTTACGGAATTATGTATGGTAGCGATACTGTTTTAGGCGGATTTTTTAGATTAAGCCCAGCAGAACAAGGGTATTTCTTCTTTTCTGCAGACGATTGGTACAACTTATTTTTTCAAACAGTATTTTGCGCAACTGCAGCTACAATTGTATCTGGAGCTATAGCAGGGCGTACTAAATTCTCTACTTACCTTATATATTCTGCCATATTAACAACAATTATATACCCTATTTCTGGTAGCTGGTACTGGCCATTTGATGATGATGCATGGTTAAATGTTGCTGGTTTTGTAGACTTTGCCGGTTCTTCTGTAGTACACGCAGTTGGTGGTGGCGCAGCTTTAGTTGCTGCAATTATGGTTGGCCCACGTATTGGCAAATATACAGATGGTAAAGTAAACGTAATTCCAGGACATAATATGATTCTTGGTGCATTAGGTGTATTTATCCTATGGTTGGGTTGGTTTGGCTTTAATGGCGGATCTCAACTTGCATGGGGTGGATCTGATACTGTTGCTACTGGTAGTGTAATTATAAACACAAACTTAGCGGCTGCTATTGGTGCTGTTGCAGCCTTATTTTTTACTTGGATTAAATACGGTAAACCAGATATTTCTATGACACTAAATGGCGCACTAGCTGGTTTAGTTGGTATTACTGCTGGCTGTGGAGCTGTTAACGCTTGGGGCGCACTTGCAATAGGCTTAGTTTGCGGTATAGCCGTAGTACTTTCTATAGAAGGTATAGATAAAAAATTAAAAATTGATGATCCAGTAGGAGCTATATCTGTGCATGGAGTATGCGGATTTATAGGTACCGTGTTAGTAGGTGTATTTGCTATAGATGGCGGACTAATAAATGGTGGTGGCGCTAGCTTATTACTAGTACAAACTTACGGTTCTTTAGCTTACATATTATGGGCTGTTATTACAACATTTATCGTCTTATTTATATTAAAGAAAACTATTGGATTAAGAGTTTCTAAACAAGAAGAATTAGAAGGTTTAGATGTGCATGAACATGATATAGAAGTTTATCCAGAGTTTACAACTACAGAAAAATAAACACAAGAAACAAAAACGGAGCGTTTTGCAGAACGCTCCGTCACAAAATGTTTCAACAACAAAAAATAAAATCACTAACAAACCCCTTATAATAAAGGGTTTACAATTTATTTGATATGAAATTGAATACGACAACAAATTACTTAAAAAAATTATCATTTTCAATAATGATGTTATCCTCTGCATTAATATTTGCTCAGGAAGAAGAAGAAAAAAAATTAGAAATTAGCGGGTCTGTTGATGCTTACTTTAGAACAAATTTAAGCGCAGATGATAATGCAGAAGCTAACGGATTAATAAGCCCTCTAACTTCTTTTGCTAATGAAACTGGTTTTGCACTTGGTATGGCAAACATTATTGCTAGTTATGAAGGTGAAAAAACTGGAGCAGTAGCAGATCTTGTTTTTGGACCAAGAGGAGAACAAGCTATTACCGGTTTAAATGTTAACCAATTGTATGCATACTGGAATGTAAGCGAAGGAACAAAGTTAACAATGGGACGTTTTAATACGTATTTAGGATATGAGGTTATTTCTCCTGTAGGTAATTTTAACTACAGCACGTCTCACTTATTCTCTAGCGGGCCTTTTTCTCATACTGGTTTAAAAGCAGATTTTACATTATCTGATGATTTTAGCTTAATGCTTGCTGTAATGAATGTTACAGATGTAGATAATAATTTAACTAGCCAATATGCTCTTGGAGCACAATTAGGTTATGCTGGTCAATATTTAAATCTTTATTATGACGATAAAGCAAACCTAGGTTTTGAGATTGACTATACAGGTGGTTTTGATTTATCTGATAGTTTTTACCTAGGTATAAATGGTGCTTATGCTGATAATGATGGTAATGGTTTTGCTGGCGTTGCATTATACCCACAAATTAAGGCATCAGAAACTGCTTCTTTTGGATTAAGAGGTGAGTATTTTACACAAATTGTTGATGGTTTAGATGATGAGCCTAGCGTATTTGCAACTACTTTAACTGGTAGTTTCACTGTTGAAGATTTAACAATTAAACCAGAGGTTAGATTAGATGCTTGGAGTAATAACGAACCGTTTTTTAATAACGACGGAGATCCTTCAAAAAGCTTATCTACCTTTTTAATTGCAGCAGTTTATTCTTTTTAAAAAAATTAAGTTTAGTTTATAGTTTGGTTGTTGAAGAAAGTCTAGTTTGTGCGCTAGGCTTTCTTCTTTTTTAGTGCTCTTTGATAAAGGCTTTTACCCCTGCTCTAACCTCTGTGTCTAATGTATTTACAAGTGGTACTACTGGGCAAGAATACTTTTTACTATAAGCACAATAAGGATTGTATGCCCTATTAAAATCTACCATAATAAAATCTTCATCTGGCTCAGATAACTCTATATATCTTCCTCCTCCATACGTTTCTTTACCGTTTGTATTATCTAAAAAAGGCAAAAACAAATGATCTTTATATTTTTCTTGCTTTATTAATTGTTGGTTTTGATATACTTCTAGTTGTAAATCTTTACCATTTAATTTAAAAAACAATCTACCGTATAATTTATATTCTTGATTTTGGTTTGTTGTAGTTGGCATTAAAAATGGAGTTGCACCTAAAGCCAACTCTAACCTTGCTTTTACCACATAATTTGTATCTGGCTCAAAAAAATCTAGTCCTTCAAAATCTTTTCTGTATTTATTAGGCAACGGAGAGGTTTTTGCATCTTTATACTCATCATTTAACTTTTTATGATACTCTAGAATACCTTTTAGCTTGTCAGATTTTGTTGCTGCTATTTTTTCTTCAACCTCATTTGTATGATACTTCTTTTGCCCATTACAACTTAACAACATCATTACAAATAAAAATACTGTATACCTCATTATATTACATTAAATTAATACAGTAAAAATACAACTTATTACTTTTTTACTTAGCTTTGTTTTACAATAAAAGAAAAATGCAAAGACTTTCAATGTATAAATCTGTGGTTATCTGTACCTTAAAAAGGTGCCAGCGCTGCTGTATTTAATATTGAAATAGATATATTGTACTAATACTAAGCCTGGCGATTTTTTCGCCAGGCTTTTTTTATATACCAACCAAAATGAAAAAACTTTACACAAACTATATAGACTCATTTAAGGGGCTATCTAAAGAAGTATGGTGGCTATCACTCATTACCCTTATAAACAGAGCAGGCACAATGGTTATTCCTTTTTTATCGCTTTATTTAAAAAACGATGTTGGACTAACTTTTGAAAATGTTGGTGTTGTAATGTCTTGCTTTGGAGCTGGCTCATTAATTGGCTCTTGGCTTGGAGGTACATTAACTGATAAATTTGGCTACTACAAAGTAATGCTCTTTAGTTTATTTACGAGTGGTATATTATTTATTGGTCTTCAATTTTTACACGATTATTATAGTATTTGCGCAGGCATTTTTATACTTATGATTGTTGCAGATTGTTTTAGACCCGCTGCTTTTGTTGCCTTAATTGCTTATAGTAAACCAGAAAATAAAACTAGATCTGTTACACTAATTAGACTTGCCATTAACCTTGGTTTTTCTGCTGGTCCGGCTTTGGGCGGTATTATAATTACATCTTTAGGCTATATTGGTCTTTTTTGGGTAGACGGAATAACCTGCGTATTGGCCAGTATTTTATTGCTTATTGTTTTAAATCCTAAAAAAGCACGAGTTATGGATAGTTCCAAAAACGAAAGTCCAAAATCTGCATACACAGACGGTTACTACTGGGTATTTATTGTTGCTATGGTACTTTTTGGATTTTGCTTTGTACAGTATTTTTCTACCGTACCAGTATATTACAGTGATGCCTATAAACTTAGCGAATTTAAAATAGGACTTTTACTTGCTATGAATGGTTTTTTAATTTTTGCTTTTGAAATGCCATTAATTAAATACCTAGAAAAACTTAACCACTCCAAAGTTACTTATGTAATTTTTGGGCTAATATTAGTTGGTTTAAGCTTTGCATTGCTAAATATTTTTTCATGGGTTGGAATTTTAGTTGTTGGAATGTTACTAATGACTATTGGCGAAATGATTGCCTTTCCGTTTTCTAACGCAATTGCTATGGAGCGTTCTAAACGTGGCAAACAAGGAGAATATATGGCACTGTATAGTATAGCTTTTTCAATATCACACATTTTTGCTCACAATTACGGTATGCACTCTATTGCAAATAATGGTTATATATTTACATGGAATAGCATTACCGTTATAGCCGTAATAGGTATAGCACTACTCTTTATTTTAAAACGAATTACAATTGCAAACAAATGAAAAAAATAAATAATATAATTTTAGGCATACTACTAACTTTAGCTTTAGCCTGTACAGACAAGAAAAAAGAAACTGTAAAAACTGAAGTCCTTAATGATGTAGAAACTAAAGAACGTTTTTATCCTGAATTAGATTCTACAAGATATAACGTAGCGTTTTTAATTATGGATGGTACTTTTAATACCGAATTTACTGCTCCTTTTGATATTTTTCAGCATACAAAGTTTAGAAAAAATATTAAAGCGATGAATGTATTTACGGTTGCTAACACACTAAAACCTATAACTACGTTTGAAGGTGTGCGTATTTTACCAGACTACAATTATATTGAAGATGAACTTCCTAAAATAGACATATTGGTTGTACCTAGTGCAGAGCATCATTTAGATTCCGATTTAAAAGATACTACAATGCTAAATTTTGTAAAAAAAGTAAATAAAGATGCGTTATTTATTACATCGCACTGTGATGGTGCATTTGTACTTGCAAAAGCAGGAGTTTTAAACACTGTTACATCTACCACTTTCCCTAGTGATATAGATTTATACAAAAAAACATTTCCTAATTTAAAGGTAGCAGATAACGTATTATTTGTGCATGACAAAAAATACATTACCTCTGCAGGAGGCGCTAAGAGTTTTGAGGCGGCTCTCTACTTGTGTGAATATTTATATGGTAAAGAAGTTGCTAAATCTTTAGCTGGTGGCTTAGTTATAGATTGGGACGTAACTAAGGTACCACACCTTATTATTCCTTAAGGATATAACGTCCTTTCTTAAGATATTTTTCAATTAAAGCGTTGTATTCTGGTGTAAGTTTTAATAATGTAGTAGACTCTAAATTATAAAGTTTATCTGCATCTGTATATCCATTTTTAAGCAGCTCTTCTAAATAAAAAATAGAGGTTCCAAAATCATTATTTTTTGCACTTAAAGATATTATTTTTAGGTAAGGATCATAGTCTTTAGGTGCAATTATTGTTTTTAGCATATACAAAAAGCTAAGAGCATCATAATCTGTATTTTTTTCTGCTAAAACAGTATCAATATAGTCATTTGTTAGCGCAACCAAGTATCCTTCTAACCTATATCCCATCTTTTGTTGCTCTTGGTTGGTGCTATTTTTAAACTTATCTATTTCTTTTGTTTGGTGTGCCCACCAACCAAGGTTATTAAAATTGTGTGTGTAAGCATCTTCTTCTACATAATATGCAAAATCGTTTTTTAAAGATTGCTCCTTAAACCACACATTATTTTCTGCCCTTTTTAACGACTTGTATATTTTGTTTTTGCGTAATGCATTGCTTTTATCCTTTAGAGAATCTATTTTTTTAAAAGGCTTATAAACCATTATAGTCTGGTCTATTAAGTTTTTTGCTTTTTTAAGTTTATTTGCTGCAACCAATTTATTAATTGTAGTAAGCGTAGTATTGTAATTATTATTTATAAATAAACTATCTACAGCTAAATTACCTTTAGCCATAGCAGACATTTTAAATAAATCTAATGCTGTAGCCAAATTATTTGTAGAGGGCCAATTGTTTCTAGATTCTTCTATTAATAACTGGTTTGGAATTTTCAACTTATTTAACAACTCTTTATTAGCTAGCATTTCTGTATAATTAAAATTATAACCACTAACTATACCAATGTACTGATAAGGCTTTTTAACGTTAATAATTTCAATATTACCAACAGTAGAGCTGTAAGACAGCACACCATCTATATTAGAAATAAATGCAGGAATTGTAGATGCTAACCTACCAGCTCTATTAAAGCCAGTTGTATAAATTTGATTTTCATCAATAGGTAACATTCCTACCACAGAATTAAATGTTTTTGTAAATGCTAAAATATTTTTAGAGATTGAAATGGTATCGTTTAAATTGTTTGATGCCGCCAAAATATAGCCTTTTTCCTCTGCAATACTAGCCATTAAGCGTATTACTTGTTTTTCTCTATTGTTATAGTCTACAATAAATACAACAGGCCATTTTTTATTAACTGTAAAGTTTGATGGAAGTAAAAGAGAGAAACTATACGGCAAAGAGTCCCCTACCTTTATATTGTCTACAACAGCTCCTTTTTTTAATTTTAATTCTTGCGCAGAAAGCTGCAAACTTAAAAATGCTAACAGTAGAAGTACTAATTTTTTCACAAGCGTTGTCTTTTGGTTTTTTAGTTAGGTATAGTTATAAACTAAATTACTATTAATATTTGTTTTTAACTCTTATTAAAGCATCAAAAACCTAGCCAAAAAAAGTGAATTAAGAGTTAATCACCAATAGCACCCATTTCTACCCCTTCTGAGTAAGCTACTTGTATACCGTGTTTGCTAAATGCATTTTTTATGGCTTTATTAGCCTGAAATGTAACTGGCCAATAATCATCTGGCTGAACAAAAGGCCTAACTAATAGTTGTATACTATGCGTATCAAAAGTTTGTATACCAATATCAGGAATTGGATCTTTTAATACATTTGGAAGCTCTAACAAAGCATCTATAATAATTTTTTCTACCTTAGGAAAACTCTCTGAGTATGGCATTGTCACCAATAACTCTAACCTAATCATTCCTTTTTCTGAAAAATTAGTAACAACAGAGTCTGTAATTTTAGAGTTTGGTATTATTAATACTTTGTTACCTGGTGTTATAATATCTGTACTAAAAATTCCTATTTCAGAAACTCTACCAAATTTATCTTCTAACTGAATCCAGTCATCAATTTTATATGGCTTTAACGTTAAAATTAAAATACCTGAAGCAAAGTTACCTAAACTACCCTGCAAAGCCATACCAACAGCAAAGCCAACAGCTGCTAAAATAGCCATTAACCCTGTTAAATCTGCACCTACAATAGATGCTGCTATAAATAAAGCTGCCCCCTTTAAAACTACTCCTACTAAGGATGAAACAAATGGACGTAGTGTTTTAGATATGCCTGTTTTTTCTAAGGCAACACCAACCATTTTTAGTACCCTTTTTACCAGTTTAAAGCCTATCCAAATTACTAAACCAGCACCAATAATACGAGGCAGAAAAAATACTGCCTTATCTGTAGCTATTTGTATGTATTTTCCAATAGTGTCTAAATCTTCTGCTTGCATTTTAACGATACTAAAAAATGATATTTTTATTTAAAAGCGCAAATTACAAATTTACTCCTAAAACCTATGTTTTAGCCTTCTATTTTTTTAATGGGCGCATTAGAGACTACATCTGATAAAATTATATGCGTACGTGCCTCACCATATTGTATTAACCTATCTATAAATTGCTCTAAATGAAACTGATTTCTAAGAACTACTTCCATTATAATATTTTCATTACCAGTAATTCTGTAGCAATTTATAACCTCATCAAAAGTACCAACTAACTCTAAAAAAGGTTTTAATTTTCCCATAAAAGCACGTAATGTAATAATTGCCTTTAATTGGTAACCCGTTTCTGTATGTGACACCATTGCATTGTAGCCTGTAATAATACCTAAATCTTCCATTTTTTTAACGCGCTCTGCCACTGCCGGTGCAGATAAGCCCACTTGCCTACCAATATGTGCAAAGGATTCTCTTGCGTTTTTTTGTAAATAGTTTAAAATTTTCCAGCTAATAGCATCTATCTTGTTATTCAAAGCCTTTATTGTTTAAAATTTTTAGAATCAAAAGTAAAAATAAAAAATCACTTTACAATCATAATTAAACCAATAGCAATAAGGATGTAATTTTATAGTATAATAGTAGACACAATGCCATACAGAAATCTTAGTACAGTACCAGTTTATAAAAAAGCATTATCGCTTTGCCATACTAGTAGAGAGCTAGCATCTTATTTTAGCTATAATAAGGATTTATTGCAGTTATACAAGTCTAGTAGCCTTAGAGACATAATGGCCAACTCTATACTAACAGATGCTATTTTGTTACCTATACAAATAGAACAAGCAGAACGTAGCGACTGTAAACATACTAAATTGCATAGCATTAAATTTATTAATACTATTACCAGAAACATATTAAGTTATTGCAATGGCTTAGAGCACCACGGTGTTAAGGAAAAAGAATACTTAAATCTTTTACGTACAGAAATTACAAGCTTTAGAAAGTCATATAAAAACTGGCGCAAGTCTTTACGCTAGCTTACAGCTTGTTTATTTAAAACATAAAAAAATCACCTAACATTACGTTAGGTGATTTTTTATTTATGAACTTTAATAATATTACATATTTCTACGGTATTGACCACCTACCTGAAATAGTGCACTCGTTATTTGCCCTAATGTACAGACTTTAGAAACCTCCATTAACTTCTCAAAAATGTTTTCATTTTTAACGGCTGCTTGTTGTAAATCTTCCAACAATTTATCTGCATCCTCTGTTCTGGCTTGCACACTTTTTAATGTATCTATTTGCGCAAGTTTTTCTTCCTCTGTTGCTCGTATTACTTCTGCAGGTAATACTGTAGGTGATCCTTTAGAGCTTAAAAACGTATTTACACCTATAAT
The DNA here is from genome assembly GCF_000568425.1 of Cellulophaga geojensis KL-A. Lineage (NCBI taxonomy): Bacteria > Pseudomonadati > Bacteroidota > Flavobacteriia > Flavobacteriales > Flavobacteriaceae > Cellulophaga > Cellulophaga geojensis. The sequence continues at coordinate 44,852 of NZ_ARZX01000018.1, read as the reverse complement.
AGGAAACTCCCCTGTATGTTTTAGGGTTTCATAATACAAGCTTTCTTCTTGTATTTTAGAGCGCTGGTACATAGTTTCCATTGCTCCTAAAACTCCACCACGTTCAGTAATCCTATCAAACTCTTTTAAAACAGCTTCCTCTACAAGTTCTGTTAACTCTTCTATAATAAAAGCCCCTTGTATTGGATTCTCGTTTTTAGCAAGTCCTAGCTCTTTGTTTATTATTAACTGTATTGCCATTGCGCGTCTAACAGACTCTTCTGTTGGTGTGGTAATAGCCTCATCATACGCATTGGTATGTAAAGAGTTACAATTGTCATTTATAGCGTACAATGCTTGTAAAGTTGTTCTAATATCATTAAAATCTATCTCTTGTGCGTGTAAACTACGTCCAGATGTTTGTATGTGGTACTTTAGCATTTGTGCTCTTGGATCTGCACCATACTTTAACTTTAGTGCTTTTGCCCAAATTTTACGTGCAACTCTACCAATTACTGCATATTCTGGATCTATACCATTAGAGAAAAAGAACGATAAGTTTGGACCAAACTTATTAATGTCCATTCCTCTGCTTAAATAATACTCTACGTAAGTAAAACCATTAGCCAGTGTAAAAGCCAGTTGTGTTATTGGATTTGCTCCAGCTTCTGCAATATGATAGCCAGAAATAGAAACCGAATAAAAATTCCTAACCTGTTTTTCTATAAAATATTCCTGTACATCACCCATTAAGCGTAATGCAAATTCTGTTGAAAATATACACGTATTTTGTGCCTGATCTTCCTTTAAAATATCTGCTTGTACTGTACCACGTACTTGTGCCAATGTATTTGCTTTTATTTTTGCGTATACATCTTCAGGTAAAACCATATCACCTGTTAAGCCAAGTAACATTAACCCTAACCCATCATTACCCTCTGGTAAATCTCCATTGTATTTAGGTCTTTCTAAACCTTTATCATCATACACTTCTTTAAACTTAGCTTCAACCTGTGCCTCTAAGCCATTTTCTTTAATGTACTTTTCACAATTTTGATCTATGGCAGCATTCATAAAGAAACCTAATAACATAGGAGCCGGACCATTAATAGTCATAGAAACCGATGTCATTGGATGACTTAGATCAAAACCAGAATATAATTTTTTTGCATCATCTAAACAACAAATTGAAACCCCTGCATTACCAATTTTTCCGTAAATATCTGGCCTATGATCTGGATCATTACCATACAAAGTAACAGAATCAAAAGCAGTAGAAAGCCTTTTTGCTGGCATACCTAAACTAACATAGTGAAAACGTCTGTTGGTACGCTCTGGACCACCTTCACCAGCAAACATACGAGTAGGATCTTCACCTGTTCTTTTAAACGGATATAAACCTGATGCATAAGGAAACTCTCCTGGTACATTTTCTTGCAAACACCAACCTAAAATATCTCCCCAAGCTTGGTACTTAGGCAAAGCTACTTTTGGTATTTGTGAATGAGATAACGACTCTGTATGTGTATTTATATTAATTTCTTTATCTCTTACTTTAAAACTATAAACAGGCTGTTTATACTTATTTACTTTGGCATCCCAGGTAGTAATAACTTCCCAGTTGTAAGGATCTAAATCCATTTTAACCCTATCAAACTCCTTAAATAACAAGTTTAAAAAGTCTTTATCTGCATCTTCTTTTACCCCTTCTAAAATTGCAGCTGTATCTAAGCCATTTTTAAGCAGCAGATCTGCCGCTGTTTTTGGCGTATTAGAAACCGATAATATTGTTTGGTAAACACCATACAAACGCTGAGCAACTTTAGTTTGCACAGCAACAGTAGCATCATACCCTCTATTATTTTCTGCAATTTCTGATAAATAACGTGTACGAGCAGGTGGTATAACAAACACCTTTTCTTCTATTTCGTTACCAAATTTAAAAGTAGAATTTAGGTCTGCATTAGCTTTTGTAACCAATGTTTCCATTATTTTAGTGTATAACCTGTTCATTCCAGGGTCATTAAACTGACTTGCCATTGTACCAAAAATTGGCATATCTTCTTGTGGCGTATCCCATAAATTATGGTTACGCATGTATTGTTTTTTTACATCTCTAATTGCATCTAAAGCACCACGTTTATCAAACTTATTAATAGCTACTAAATCTGCAAAGTCTAACATATCAATCTTTTCTAATTGTGTAGCGGCACCAAATTCTGGTGTCATTACATAAAGAGATACGTTACTGTGTTCTATAATTTCTGTATCAGACTGTCCAATACCAGATGTTTCTAACACAATTAAATCGTACTCAGCAGCTTTTAATACCTCTACAGCTTCCTCTACATATTTAGACAGTGCAAGGTTAGACTGCCTTGTTGCTAAAGAGCGCATATATACACGCTCATTATTAATAGCATTCATACGAATACGATCTCCTAAAAGTGCACCACCAGTTTTTCTTTTAGACGGATCTACAGAAACTAGCCCTATTTTTTTGTCAGGGAAATCTAAAAGAAAACGCCTAACCAACTCATCTACTAAACTAGATTTACCAGCCCCACCAGTACCAGTTATACCAAGTACTGGCACATTTTTTGTAGATTTTTCTACCTTAGAAAAGTATTCTACAAACTCTTCATGTCTGTTCTCTGCTAAGCTTATTAAACGTGCAATGGTGTTTATATCTTTATTTTTTAAAGAATCAGAAACCGTTGTGCTTTCTGGTAATTTTAAAGCTGGCACAGGAAAATCGCTCTTTTCTACCAAATCATTAATCATACCCTGTAACCCTAATTTACGGCCATCGTCTGGCGCATAAATTTTAGTAATACCGTGGTCCATTAATTCTTTTATTTCTTCCGGTAGAATTACGCCGCCACCGCCGCCAAATATTTTAATATGTGTAGCTCCACGTTCTTGAAGCAAATCATACATATATTTAAAATACTCATTATGACCACCTTGGTAAGATGTTATTGCAATTGCATTTACATCTTCTTGTATAGCACAATCTACTACTTCTGCAACACTACGGTCATGACCTAAGTGAATTACCTCTACGCCTGTAGATTGTATAATACGGCGCATAATATTAATTGCTGCATCATGCCCATCAAACAAAGCTGCTGCTGTAACAATTCTTATTTTATGTTTTGGTGTATATGGTTTCTGTTGTTCCATTCGTATTAAATAGCTAATTTTAGACTTGCAATTTACGAAAATTGCAAAAATCTACACCAAAAACATTCAATATTATAAAAATATAAGAAAGCTAGGGTGCTTATTTGATAATACCCTAAATTAGTTAGCTTAATTTTATTATTTATGAAGCTAACCATACTTATTAATTGCCCAGACCAAGCTGGTATTATAGGCACAGTAACTAATTTTATACATACTAAAGGCGGTAATATTGTATATATAGACCAATATGTTGATAAAGAAAGTGCTACTTTTTTTATGCGGTTAGAGAGTGAATTTAGTAATGCACTTACCCTTAATGAGTTTAATAGTGGTTTTAAAACTTTAGCGCCTACTTACCAAATGAAATGGGAGGTACACAAAGAAGTTACCGTACCTAAAATGGCAATTTTTGTTAGCAAGTATGATCATTGTTTGTATGATTTATTAAGCAGATATAGCTCTGGTGAACTAGATGTAGACATCCCTTTAATTATTAGCAACCACGATAAAGCACAAAGTATTGCTGCGCAATTTAATATTCCTTTTTACCACATACCAGTAACCAAAGCAACTAAAATAGAAGCCGAAGAAAAACAATTAGCATTATTGGCAGAATACAAGGTAGATTTTATTGTTTTAGCGAGGTATATGCAAATTGTGAGCCAGACTGTAATAGACCAATATCCTAATAAAATAATAAACATACACCACTCATTTTTACCAGCATTTGCAGGTGCAAAACCGTACCACGCAGCCTATAAAAGAGGTGTTAAAATTATTGGAGCAACTAGCCACTATGTAACAGCAGATTTAGACGAAGGTCCAATCATTGAACAAGATGTTACCACGGTATCTCATACACACAGCATTAAAGATTTAATTGCAAAAGGTAGAGACTTAGAAAAAATTGTACTTGCAAGAGGTGTAAAATTACATATAGAACGCAAAACAATGGTATTTAATAATAAGACTATTGTTTTTATATAGGTTGATGTGTTCTAGAATACAAAATCTTATTATAAAGTTTTTATAGCTGTAACATTTTTAGCCATTTAGCTACACCAATGACATTATTTAATAAATTAAAAAGAATGTGTTTTTTTACAAGTTATTTATTTTTTTTATGAGGTAAGAAATAAGAAGTCCAATTGTAAATGTTGTAATTGTTGTACTTACAAAAAGAGCTGTAATTGCAGGAAGTGTAAATAAAAAATAATAATTACCTGTAGACCTGCCAACAATTAAACAAAAAATAATCCAAATCATCAAATTCACTAATGTTGAATATTTAATTGAAGTTGAAATTAATGATTTTCCATTTTTTATATTTAAAAAAGCTAGTTTTGCTCCTATCCAAAGTGCTATTAAAAAAGCTACAACAAGCCCAATTGTTTCAAAACCGCTACCAAAAACTACAGACATTGAACTTAAACCTTTACCCATATAAAGAACAGGTATTAAAATAGTTGCCATTATTGTAAGTATCCCAATAGGAACTCCTAACAGGTAGGATACAAGAATACTTTTCCCAAGCTGTTTATTCATCTTCATAAAATTCACTTTAAATAATTTAGTAGTATTTATACATTTTATTATACAAATAAAACCTACCAAATGTAGTAAATATTTTACAACACAAAGACCTTAAGTATTTATCCTTAATGAATTAGCTATTCATAGATTGCTAATGCGTAATGGCAATTAACAATCTTTAAGTATAAAGTAGGACTAAAATATTAAGTTTTTTGTAATTAGTTAAGTCTAAATGTCATAGGTATACTAAATGGTACTCTTACAGGTCTTCCTTTTACTTTACCAGGAGTCATCTGAGGAAGTTTAGCAAAAATTCTTCGCCCTTCCAATTCAAATAAAGGGTGTGGCCCTCTGGTTTTAATATTTTTTACAGATCCATCTTTATCAATAACAAACATAATGTTTACTCTACCTTCTATTCCCAATTCTTGAGCTTCTTCTGGGTACCTAAAATTTTTAACAATGTGTTTACCTATTTTTTTTTGAAAACAAGATCTTCTACTACTTTTGGCCACTTCTTCGCAACCAGGAAATACGGGTACATCATCTACTATTTGAAAGCTAAAATCGCCTTCACCTGCTTCTTTTTTTTCTTCTTTTTTTAAGTTCTCTTTACTTACCTTAATATCTACAACCTTTAAACGAACACTTTTTCCTGGGTTAAATTTGGCATACAACACATAACCTGTGCTAACAGCCGTATCTTTTAATTGAACCACTTTTAGTGTAGGTAGCTTTTTTAAGACCAAATCTATTTTTTCTTCAATAAATTTAGTTTCCGGCCTACTAAAAATCTCTGTAGACTCTAGTTCTCCTTTATCATCTGTAAAAAAGTTAAAATATACTTTTCCATTAAAGTTTTGAGAAATAGAATCTTTAGGCATCTTTAAGTTCTCATTAAAAAGCTCTTGTAAATTGTCTGTAAAACAAGCATTTTGTGCTCCTGCACCAGGCATTATACATTTACTAAAGTTGGCATAATCGGTAGCCACTTCAAAAGGTCTGTAAGATGTTATTTCCTGACCATCTACTTGGTAGTCTTGGGCACTTAATAAAAATACAAAGCTAAAAATGGTAAAAAAAGTAAGGTAGGTTGTTTTTAATTCAAATTTCATAATGGTTTTATTGTATAGTTAACAATTCAAATATTAAAAATTTTAAAGACTAATGTATGCACCAATGTATATTTGTTAGCTATTAAGTAATATTTGATATTAAAAATATATTTAGGAGAGGTAAATAAAAATATCCTTTTTTTGTTAAGCTTTTATATTAACAATCTTGTAATCAGTTTTAGTTCCACATACCATTAGATTCTGTTAAAATTATTGGAGTGTTATCTGTAATTAGTATTGTTTGCTCATGCTGTGTTACGTATCCTCCTTTATTGCCAACCAAAGTCCAGCCATCTTTTAACTCTACGGCAACGGTAGATTTTGTAGAAATAAAAGTCTCTATTGCAACTGTAGTATTTTTTTTAAATCGTTCTCTATTTGTTCTAACTCTGTAATTTAAAATATTTTCAGGTTCTTCATGCAAACTTCTACCAACTCCATGACCTGCTAAATTTTTAATTACTTTAAAACCAGATTTCTTAGCCTCGGACTCTATTAAGTGTCCAATGTCTGCTATTTTTACACCACCTTTTATGTTGATAATAGCTTTTTTTAAGATGTTTTTAGAAGCATCTACAAGAGGTTGATGATTATGAATATCCTCACCAAGAACAAAAGAACCTCCATTGTCTGACCAAAATCCATTTAACTCAGCAGAAACATCAATATTTATTAAATCACCATCTTTAAGTATTTTATTTTTAGATGGTATACCGTGAGCAGCTTCTTTATTAACACTTATACAAGCATAACCAGGAAAACCATAGGTTTCATAAGGAGCAGATTTAGCGCCGAAACTTTTTAATATTTCTCCTCCATATGCATCTAGTTCTTTGGTAGACATACCAATTTTAGCATACTCTTTCATTAATTTTAGTGTAGTACCAACAACTTCACTAACTTTTATCATTCCTAGTAATTCTGATTCTGTTGTTATAGACATTTTTATTTTTCTTATGAGTTACAAGAGTTTGCTTATGGACGTTATTCTACAGCGTTATTGGTATTATTCGCTCCAACCATTTGAGTTTGAACAAGACTCCATTGAGTGGCTAGAATATCTATCAAATTCTTCATTAAATAATTCTTCATATACTTGATATGCTGAAAATCCAAATCCTTCAGCTTCTAAGTCAAATTTAGCTTTAGAAGGGTTGTTATCAATTGAGTTATAATAATCCTTACCCATTCCTAAAATAAAACACCTACAGTATAAAAATCCATCATCAGAACCATCTGTATAGGTATGTATTTCTTTCCTATTATATGGTAAATTCTTTCTTCTAAGAAATGAATAAATTCAGTTAATTCTTCTTTACCAAGTTTAGATAACCTTTTTATATAGTTTTCTGTAATATCTTCTTCTAATTTATAACTCAATTATTCTAAAGACGCTTCGTTGTCTTTAGCCTCATCTCGTAGTTTTTTTATTTGTGGAGAATCTTCCCAAGATTGCTCTATTATTTTCCAAAATTGCTCTTCTTCCATTTTTATATTTTTTTATGCTACACAACTCTAAATATTATGTGACGTTGAATAAAAAGCAAGCAATTAATTTCCGATTAAGTACTTAGCCATCCCAACGCTTCGGGATTTATTTTGTTTTAACTTTTTTTGTTCTAAAACCAAATCAACGATTTGGCAGATTTGGTTTAATGCTCTAAACTTAGATTTAAGCACCAAAACCCGTATTAACTATAGCCATTTTTAGCAAACGTTTCTTTATACGTCATATTCTAATTCTTCATCTTTTAACTCAATTATGCTTTCTCCTTTTTTCTTAAAATAGACAAATTCCGATATGGAGTCATAAGAATTGTTAAAGTGATGTTTTGCATTACCATATAGGTATCCATTACCTTTCAAATCTTTCGAGTCGCAGAAAATTACTAATTGAGAATTAGGAACAATAAAATGAATTTCTTCTGAGCCAATGAATTGAAATATTTGTTCCCAAATCTGTTCTAATACAATAAGGCTTCCTGAATACATAGAAGCATTGATTATCATTCCAACTTTTCCAATTTCAGAATTTTTAGTGTCAATTCCTCCAATACCTATTTCAGGGTGTTGGTCTAATAAATTTTTAAAAGAAGTTTCAAGAGCTTTATTAACTTCAACACCATTTAGGTCCTGGATTTTTATCCATTGAACTATTTGGTTTTCATCTTTCATTAAGATAACAGATAGTGAAGTCTGGACAATTCTTGTAGATACCGGAAGTTCATCTTTTGGTGTTTCAATAACCTCTCCATTAATAGTAGTTTTTGTAGATTCAAATTCCCATCCGAATTTTAGTTTTGGAAGAACATTTTTTAAGTGTTCTAAATCTGAATTTATTTTGGGTTCTATAATTTGCTCTTTTTTTTCAACACTATCTTTAATTATAGTAGTTTTTTTAACTTTTACTTCCTTTTTCTTTTTAAATAATTTGTTAAATATCCCCATTTTTTTATGTGTGCTAACGTCTAGTATAAGAAACATAGGGCAATAAATAAGCACTATCGTTTCAGTTTATTACTTAGCTAAATATAAATATTTTGCTTTTATCTTTGTTACTATAAAACGCTAAATTTTATATTTAGCGGACTTTGTAAATAAACACAGAACTTTCGATTAAGCCCGAAGCCCGTATTGTTTATAGGTGTTGTTGTAAAGCGTATTTTTATTCCAATTTTGCAATTAAACCCCAACCGTTTGCCTTATCCATAACAACACAATGAATTTTATTTACTCCTTTTTCAAGGGGCAGGTATAATTTATTGGTATTGATATTAATATGTCCCATGTATTGAATTCCTTTTGCTCTAAAGGCATTATTGCCTTTAAAAACTGCTTTCCCGTTTAAATAGACTATTATTCTGTCACTATAATCAAATGAGAAAAGTTTTGTTTCATCATTATCGGAATTTACCGTGGTTGATGCTACGATATAATCTTCTTCATTCTGTTCGAAGTTGCCAGAAGAAGACTTTTTTATGTATTTAGAAATAGGTAAAAGACCTGTCGCCTCAGTTTCAACGGTAATGTATTCTTCCTTTAATAAATTTTCAAATTGTATATCTTCTGCCTTGTATGGTTTTGATTTCGTTATTTTCCATTTTGTAATAATTGCAGGGTCAACAGCGACAATGCTGTCTTTTTTGGCACCTTCTACGGCATCTTTGGGTGTAAATCTAAAGTTTGAGAACCGATTTGAGAACAATGCAAAAAGCCCAATTTCTCCAGTAGTATGTTCTGTTCTTAGTTTGTCAATTGTCATGACTTTTTTATCGTTTACAAAAACCTCGGCACTTTGGTTGTTTACTTCGATTCGTAAGCTGTTCCAACCTGTTTTCTTAAATGAAACCCTTGCTTGTTTTTCTCTAAATAATTGCCAATTCGACTCATTGTTAAATATGGGCGTATACTGAACAGCATCAACTTGGTTCGATTTATGCATTCTCATATATACTTCTTCCATATTGTTATTTTGCCTTCTAAACGTAATCCCTGCAAAACTTCTAATGGTGTTTGCATATACTTCCACCTCAATGGTGCCGTTTGCAAATTTTTGATTTTTAACCGTAATTCTTCCTCCGTTTAAAACCAAGGTTTCCCTATTGTCAAATTTTTCAAACGTAGTTTCTTCTGAAACATTCCAATTCGAAGCGACCATGTCGACTTTTATTTCAGAGCCTTGAGCAATAGCTAGTTGAAAACTCAAAAAAGCAATGATTGAACAAATTATTTTTGTCATGATTTTTAATTTTTATTTAGGACAAAAATCCGATTTAATAGCCTTATCACCGTATCACTTTAATATTAAATACTATCATTTTGGTATTTTTTTCTATAATCGGAAGGATTGATATCTTCCATTTTCATAAAAAATCTTGTCAAGTTATTTGGCTCACTAAAATTTAAGTCATGGGCTATTTCCGATATTGTTTTATCGGAATAGCGGAGTTCAGTTTTTATCTCAAGTAGTAGCCTATTGCTGATAATTTCCTTTGTTGTATATCTAGTGTGGTCTTTGACCAAAGCATTAAGTTGATGGCGGGTTACATTTAATAAGTTGCAATATGCTTCAACTGTATGCGAGGAACGAACATTTAGTTCGAGTAGTTCTTTAAATTTATAAATTATTGAATTCGATTGTGTGTTTGGCGAAATATTGTAGCATTTTGAATACAATCGATTGAGCTTTGACAAAGAAAAATACAATAGCGAACGCAAGATATGGGGGCTATCATTTTGATAATTTTTTATCTCGGAGATAATTTCGTTCAAGGCCAATCGTATAAAAGTGTAATCATCTTTTTTCAGTTGCAAAAATTGAGGGTGCTGAGAATTATAAAAATATTGTAGCCGGTAAGTGAACAGTTTATCACCAAAAAAGTCGGATAAAAAATCACTCTGAAATACAAGGTGAAAACCTTTAATGCCAGATAGGTCAATCATACAGCATTTTTTTTGGAAGGGGGAAATAAAAAAAAAGCTATTCTTTTTAATTTCCAACAATTGCCCGTTTAATTCTATGCTTCCATTCGCTTTTTCAAAAACCATAATCTCAAAAAAATCGGTGGTCTGTGGATTGGGGTCAAAGAAAACATTTGGATTACCTTCGAACTTGTTTAAGTCCATTAGCAATTCAAAGCCGTACTTTGATTTTTCAAAAATGAATTTTCGCAAAATCGAAATTTTCAATTATTAGTTTTTTATATGCTTTACAACTATATATAAACGCAATTAATTGCGTTTATTCACCCCTATTGGCGTAATAAATGCACATTTTCTATTCTTAGTGCTTAATTTTCTTACAATATAAAAACATTTTTTGTTGTAGAATTACAGATATGTGTAAATACATTAAAATAATTTATAAATGGTACCAATTGGCTGTTAGTTTGTATTTTTTTATCTTAGCTATTAAACGCACTTTATGTTATAAACATAAAACAATATGAAAAACACCAAAGAAAAAGTAAAATGGTATAATTATATTTTTGCTCCTGGTGGTATAATTTTAACATTACTAATTGCTAAAATTATATACTGGTTGTTTACTCACATTTAAAGAGGTATACCAATGAGCAAAAAAAATATTTTTAGAGCACTACTGCTTGTCTCTACAGTAGTGTCTTTATTTTATGTGCCTTGGCCTATTGTAACCGCTTGGCTTAAACCTATACCAAATACTATACAGCAGCAACTAAACCAAACTATTAATTATGGTTTTGATGGTGTTATACTATACGTAGATGTTGCTGGTAAACCGCCTGCTTTTTATGCCAATGGTTGGCATAATAAAGAACAAAAAATTGCTGCTAAACCAAATGCTTTATTTAAAATTGCTAGCATAGATAAATTGTACACTGCTGTTGCCATTACCAAACTTATTGGACAAAATAAACTAGACCTAAACAAAAGCTTAGCTTATTATTTTCCTGAGCTTAATGGCAAAATTGAGTATGCAGATAAAATTACTGTAAAAATGATGGTACAACACCGCAGTGGCATCCCTAATTATACTAATACTCCTAATTTTTGGAACAACCCCACACAAAATGCTCAAGAAGCTCTTGAGTTAATAAAAGGTTTACCTGCTAACTTTAAACCCAATACAGATTACGAGTATAGCAATACCAATTATTTGCTACTTTCTTTGCTTATAGAAAAAGCATCTAAACAATCAAAATTTAATTATATAAAGCAAGTTATTTTAGATCCGTTAGGTGTTACAAACACTTATAACTCTATTAAAGATATTAACTTAGATAACTTAATGAGTGGTTATTACGTTGGTATACAAAAGGACATAAAAACCACAAATTATGGCTCTATGATTGCTACTGCAGAAGATGTTGGTATATTTTTACGTGCTTTAAATAATGGTAGCTTATTTACTGGTAATGAAAATGAAATTTACGCTTCAATATACAAGTACAACCATACCGGCCTTATACCTGGCTACCAAAGTATTGCAGAGTACCATAAAAATATAGACGCTGTTGTTGTGCAGTTTACCAATACTACAGATTTTAGTGGCTACAACTGGAACTTATCTGAAATATCATACAACAGAATTATAAAAATTATTGAACAAAATAATGGTAAATAGTCCTATTAAAAATAAAGAAAACGTATTTACATTTAAACACCTAAACTAAACGGTACGTTGCCTTACCTTTGCTAAAAACAGAAGTTACTATATGCAAATTTTAAAAACGCATTACCACCCAGATGTTAAAACACTAGAAAACAAATCTGTTTTTACCAGACTTGCTACCAGAAGTATTGCTATTAAAGGAGCTAATATTTTACTACTTTACACAGAAAGGTATGAGGATTATAGTTTGCCTGGTGGTGGTTTAGATAAGGATGAGGACTACGTAAATGGTATGATACGTGAGCTTGTTGAAGAAACTGGAGCCAAAGACATTACAGATATTAAGCCATTTGGTGTTTATGAGGAATACAGACCTTGGCACAAACCAGAGTTTGATATTCAGCATGTGATATCTTACTGCTACACTTGCTCTGTAAATGAGGTATTGGGAGTTTCCAAAATGGAATCTTACGAAATAAAAAATGGTATGTCTGCCAAATGGGTTAACATTTTTGATGCTATTAAACACAATGAAAAAACTATGGCTACTAGTGACAAAAAAGGAATGTCTATAGAACGAGAAACTTTTTTACTAAAGCACATTGCTGCACAGTTAATTTAGTGATTGCCTCTACTCTTTTATTTTAGTATAATCTTTTAAACCCCATTGGTCTAAACTCCTTAAAATTTGCTCTAAAGATTTTCCTCTGGGTGTTAATCCGTATTCTACCTTTGGCGGTACTACTGGGTATATCTTTCTAAAAACTAATTCATCTTTCTCTAATTCCCTTACTGTTTGTGTAAACATTTTGTTAGAGATACCAGAAATTTTCTTTTGTAGTATACCAGACCTTAAATCTTCATCTAGTAAATGAAAAAGGATTAATGGTTTCCACTTTGTTCCTATTAAATTCATTGTATAATTTAACGGACAGCTAATTTCTTTATTCAAAATTAAAATTTTATTATATTAAAAATCAGCAATTTACTCTTTTAGGTAACTATATTACTTTTTAGTAAGTTATTGCCAACAAGGCAAATATAATTTAATTTTGCGGTCTAATTTAGAACTTATGAAAAATAACAAAGATTATCCTAAATCATTTTCACATATAGGAATTACTGTTCCTGACATTCACAAAGCTGTAGAATTTTACTCTAATGTAATGGGTTGGTACATAATTATGCCTCCATCAAAAGTAAAAAAAGAAGCAGAAACAGCTATTGGGCAAATGTGCATAGATGTTTTTGGTGAGGATTGGACAGAGTTTGAGATTGCTCACTTAGCAACATCTGACGGCATTGGTGTAGAATTGTTTTCTTTCCCACACGGAATTAAAGAAGCTCCAGAATTTAATCCTTTTAATACTGGTTTATTTCACTTTTGTATTCAAGATCCAAATATTGAAGAACTAATTGCTAAAATTGTAGCAAACGGTGGTAAACAAAGAATGCCTGTTAGGGAATATTACCCAGAAGACAAACCTTTTAAGATGTGTTATGTAGAAGACCCTTTTGGAATTGTTTTTGAAATATATACCCATAGCTATGAGTTAACTTACTCCTCTGGAGCGTATGCCAAATAAATATTATAAAAATATGCTGTAACAAGCAAAGAACTAGTTATTTAGGCTCTTTGCTTTTTTATGTTTATAATGATGTTATACTGTCTGTATTTAGTAATTTAGTGGCTCAAAATAGTTTGTTTTAACACTATTTACTACTGTAGTTCACTAAATAAAATTTGATGTTAAGACACCAGAACAAAAACAGAACTTTTAAACACAATTTACAAATTGCAACAGTACTATCATTAGTTGCTGGTATGGTAAATGTTTCTGGTTTTTTAGAATTTAAGCAACTAACAACAAATGTTACCGGACATTTTGCGCTTTTTATATATGACCTTACTAATTTTGATTTTTGGAAAGGAACTATTTACTTTTTATATATTTTCTCGTTTTTGTTTGGCTCCTTTACATCTAGTTTTCTTATTGAAAAGTACAGAGCAAATAAAAAACTAAATGTTTTTGTTATTCCTACGGTCATAGAATCTGTAATTTTAATTTCTATTGCGCTTTTTAGCAACTTTATAGCAATAAAACACCCCAATGCTATTGCCTGCTTATTACTATTTGCAATGGGTTTACAAAACTCATATGTTACCAAAATATCTAATGCCATAGTTAGGACCACACATTTAACAGGACTTTTTACAGATTTGGGAATAGAAATTTCTCAGTTGTTTTTTATAAAATCTGCTCCACATAAACAAAACCTAAAATCTACTATTAAACTAAGAGTCTACATTATTTTATTCTTTTTTGGAGGCGGACTCATTGGTGGTTTCTTTTTTTCTAAATTGAATTTTAGATTAAATACACTTAGTATTGCTGCTGTTATTTTATTAATTAGTTTGTTTTATGACGATTTTAGATACAAATTAATTAAAAGAAAAAGAAAGTATAATCAAAAGAAACTTAAAAATTAAATGGGTTTAATCAGTTACATATTTGGCAGTAAAAAAGTTTTTAATCATCCTTATTTAGGTGAATTTGTTAGTCAAAGAATAAAGGGTAACAATACTTCTAAAACTTATTACTGGATTGGAAAAACTAATTTATATTACAATGATAGCGCTGATTGTGTGACATCTATTTTTATAAACGGAAATAATACTAGCCCCTACCCTAACCAATTAAATTTTATATCCGATTTACTTAAAAACTGGAAAAACGACTACTTACTTAAAATTGAAAATAAAATAAGCAACCAAGATTTTTTAAAAAAACAAGAGTTAAAAAACTGGAAAAATGAGTTTTTTCTTGCTGCTATATACACAAATAACGATAAAGGTCTAGATTTTGAGCTAAACCTAGAGTCTAAACAAAACCAAGAGTATCCTACAATAAGTATAGCAGTAAAAAATGGTAGTATTTCTAAAGTTGAGTTATATTAATAAAACTATATGCTATGTAAAGCATATTTACTGTATTTTAAATAGCCAAAAAAGTTTCTTTATGGTTTACTTCAAATTATAACTTCATATAAAACTAGTCTTTTATATTTGTAAAATAATTTATTGGTTACTAATAGTAACATTAAGTTAAATCTTAAATTAAAATTAAACTAATGGAATTAAAAAGGTTGTCTTACAAACACAAGAATAGTAAAATAAAATACTACGGAAAAAACTATTTAAGACAGCTTATGCCTGTAAGTTTTTATCAGAAAAAGTTACAAAAAAAACTGAATAGTATTAATAGCCTAAGTAAAGATGAAATTGAAGAAATTAATACTAGAGTAAACTATTACAATAAGTTAGATACTCCTTTTAATTTATCTGAAGAAGCAAAAAGATTTGATGAGTTAGAGCTAAAAAAAGGTTCTAAAGAATATTTTTTTGATGTGTATGAATATGGGAGATATTTTAAACAGTCTTTAAAAGCCCATTTTTTATTTGGTGATATAACAAAGGTATATAAAGAACCCGCTTTTGTTAAAAGTAGACCTGTTAGTAATACTAACCAAAACTCTATTTTATTAAAATGGAATAAGGTTAGACACTTTATGTTTGTTAAAAAAGATAAAGTACCTTTTGCTAAAAAGAAGAATATATTAGTTAGTCGTGGTCAAATTTTTAAATCACAGCCCCATAGAATTAAATTTTTAGAAATGTATTTTAATCATCCTATGTGTGATATTGGTATGGTAAATACTCATAAAATTATAGAGAAATGGAAAGTGAATAGAATGACTATTTCTGAAAAACTTCACTACAAATTTATTCTGTGTCTAGAGGGTAATGATGTTGCTAGTAATTTAAAATGGGTAATGTCTTCTGGCTCATTAGCTGTTATGCCTAAAGCTAAATTTGAGACTTGGTTTATGGAAGGTACTCTTATACCAGATTACCATTATGTTGCTATAAAAGAAGATTTTTCTGATTTAGAAGAAAGACTACAATTTTATATAGATAACCCAGATAAGGCACAAGAAATTGTAAAAAATGCTAATGAATATGTTCAAAAATTTAAAAACAAAAAGAGAGAAGATTTAATATCTCTTCTTGTTATGAATAAATATTTTGAAAAAACCAATCAGTACTAAAGCAGTTGCTAAAAGATGAAAAATTATAAGGCATTTGAAACAGACAGGTTATACATTAAACCTACTACAGAAGAAGATGCTGAATTTATTTTTCAACTTTTAAATTCTCCTAAGTGGTTACAATACATTGGTAACCGAAACGTAACCAATATTTCTGATGCTAAAACGTATATAAAAGAGAAAATGCTACCTCAGCTTTACCAATTGGGCTTCTCTAACTATACCGTTATTAGAAGGGAAGACAACGTTAAAATTGGCTCTTGTGGTTTGTATAACAGAGACGGTTTAGAGGGTATAGATATAGGTTTTGCCTTTTTAGCAGAATATGAAAAAAAAGGGTATGCTTATGAAGCTACCAATGCTCTAAAACATACTGCTTTTTCTACATTTAATTTAAAAGAAATTAGTGCTATTACCACTAAAGATAATATCAATTCTCAAAATTTACTGGTAAAATTAGGTTTTAAATTAACAGGAACCACAACCTTACCTAATGATGATGAAGTGTTGTTACTTTTTAAAATAAGTAACAATTAAGCGTTTAAAAAGCCTCTAAACTTAATAAATTAGATAAATTACATTGTTTCTATAAATATATAGTGCTAATTTCGCCGGCTAATTCTATACTAATACAGCAGATTACTAAGGTAATTTTAAAGCATAAATTAGTATTATTAACTATTACAAAAACCACAAGTTATGCGTTTAGGTTTTATACTATTGTTACTTTTATGTTCATTTACTGGTTCTGCTCAGCAACTAAACAAACCTACAGATAGTACCACTATCTGGAAAACTTTTAAGTATGATGCCAACTCATCATGGCGTGGTATAAAACACTCTGTAACTAGACCATTACATTGGAAAGGAAAGGACTTTGCTAAGTTTGGAAGCCTATTTGTTGGTACTGCTATAATTGCAACTGCAGACAGGCAAACTAGTGACTTTTTTATAAATCAAGAACAACACTTACCACACGCTGTAAAAGAATTTGGTTTTTACTTTGCTAAGCCACAATACTATTTTGCGTTAAATGCAGGTGTTTACGGTGTTGGCTTATTTACTAAAAATGAACAAATACGTAAAACAGGTGTTTTAATTATTTCTTCATCTATTACTGCTGGGTATTTACAAATTATGGCGCGTTCTGCCTTTGGGCGCGCAAGGCCATATTCTGGTAAAGATCCATATACTTTTAAACCTTTTGAGGGTACAGAAGAATACTTTTCTTTTCCGTCCGGACATACAGTTTTGGGGATGACGGTAGCACATTCTATTGCTAAACAGGTAAACAATACTTGGGCAAAAGTTGGTATTTACTCTGTTGGTAGTTTGCCTGCAATATCTAGAATGGTAAACGGATCTCATTGGTTAAGTGATGTTGCCTTTGGTGCTGCATTTAGCATTTTTGTTGTAGATGGTATAGATAAATTTTTGTTTAAAGAAAAGTTGTACGACTACCCTATTAAACCAAAACTAGTTACCTGGAATTTAAAATTTTCTGGTAGTCAAATTGGTATTGTTGGTACTTTTTAAAAATATTACTTTTTTCTTATTAACCTGTTTTACGCATATTAAATTTAACTGTAAACAGCTGTCTTGTATAGTAAGCTTACTATTGTAAAGCCTATATATGATGGTTAGTAAGCAGAATTATGTAACTGTTTATTTAGTAAATGTGTTAAATAATCTTAAATAGTTTTTTATATCAAAGCAACTGCTTAGCTTTGCATTGTAGTTATATTAATAATGGCACGTAAAAAACAATATAACGAAGAAGAAGTAATAAAAAAAGCTATGGGCCTTTTTTGGCGTAATGGCTATGAGTCTACTACTGTTCGTATGTTAGAAAAAGAAATGGGTATAAACCAATTCTCTATCTACTCTAGTTTTAAAAACAAACAAGGAGTGTTTTTAGAAAGCGTTAAATACTACAAAAAACAAATTAATACTATTAAAGATAAACTTAAAGCATCTAACAACGGTATTGTTGGCATTAAGCAATATTTTTATGATTTTATTGAGTTTTCAAGCGAAGGAAAACTACGCAAAGGATGCCTTGTAACCAATACAGTAAATGAGGTTAAAGAAGAGGAAGAACCTGAGGTAATAATAGAGCTTAAAAAGTTTGCCAATGAAATTAGAGATTTATTTGTAAGCAATTTAAAACAAGACGACAAAAAGAGTAACACCTTAGTACAACAACAAGCAGATTATTTAATGAATGCAATTTTAGGCTTGTCTATAGCATCTAAAGTGTTTACTAAAGAGCAATTAAATAATATAATAGAAGTTACATTTACAAACCTGTAACATTTTTTTTACAATATAACTAAGCAACTGCTTAGTTTTAAATTCAAACAAAAATTAATAACATAAAAATTAAAATTATGACAACTTTAAAAGTACACAACATTGAGTCTGCACCAGAAGCTGCAAAACCATTACTAGAAAAATCTAAAAAAGCGTATGGTATGATACCTGGTTTACACGGGGTATTAGCTAGTTCTCCACAAATTTTAGAAGCTTACCAAACATTGCATGAGTTATTTACTCAGACTTCTTTTAACGAAGCTGAGCTAACTGTTGTATGGCAAGCAATTAATGTAGAACACGCTTGTCATTACTGTGTTCCTGCACATACAGGTATTGCTAAAATGATGAAGGTTGATGATGCAATTATTGATGCCTTACGTGATGAAACTCCGTTAGAAGATGCAAAATTAGAAGCTTTGCGTACAATGACTTTAGCTATTGTTAAAAATCGTGGTAATGTTTCTAAAGAAGAGTTAGATGCTTTTTATGCTGCTGGTTATGGAGAACAGCATGTTTTAGAAATAATTTTAGGTTTATCTCAAAAAGTAATTAGTAATTACACAAACCACATTGCTAATACACCTGTAGATGAAGCTTTCCAAAAATTTGCTTGGTCTAAAAAATAAAAAATTGTCGCAATATGTTGTTTTTTTTAGAATGAAGAAGATAGCGACATTTAACCTTCCGTTTCCCCTGCGGAAGGTTATTTTTTATCAATAATAAAACTTAAAGAAAACACAAATAAGTATGCACACATATTTACAATTTGTAATTTTATGTGTGACACTGTTTTGGTGTTTAAAATAAATAAAAAGTTATGATAAAAGTATCTGTAATGTACCCAAATGGCAAAGACGTAGAGTTTAATGCCAACTATTACAAAACAAAACATTTACCAATGGTTGTAAATGCGCTAGGAGATGCTCTAAAAGGGCTAGAATTAGACCTAGGTATGGCAAGTAGAGTTCCCGGAGAACCTGCACCTTATGTGGCTATTGCTCACTTAAAATTTAATGATATTGAATCTTTTCAGGCTTCTTTTACACCACACGCTAAAACATTTGCTGCAGACGTAGTAAATTATAGTAACGTACAAGGAGAGTTGCAAATTAGCGAACTAATTACATTTTAAATTATGGGTGATAAAATAAAGATTGATGTTGTTTCTGATGTTGTTTGCCCTTGGTGTGCCATTGGATACAAACGCTTAGAACAGGCTATTACAGAAATGGGTATTCAAGATAAGATAGAACTAGAATGGCAACCTTTTCAATTAAATCCTAATATGCCTACTAATGGTCAGGATTTAGAAGAGCATATTACAGAAAAATATGGCTCTACTCCAGAACAGCAACAAGAGTCACAAGAACGTATGACAGATTTTGGAGCTGAACTTGGGTTTAAATTTGATTATTTTAAGGGAATGCGTATGGCAAATACTTTTGATGCACACGTATTGTTAGAATATGCTAAAGAAAACGGAAAGCAAACACAATTAAAAATGCGTTTAATGAATGCCTTTTTTGGCGAACGCAAAGATGTTTCTAACAGGGACATTCTTAAACAAGAGCTAGAGACTGTTGGCCTAAATACCAGTGAAGCTTTTGCTTTATTAGACAGCCAAGACAAAAGAACTAAGGTTAAGTCTGATGAAGATTATTGGAAAAGTCTAGGTGTAAACTCTGTACCTACCGTAGTTTTTAACCGTAAAAGTGCATTAACAGGTGCGCAACCTGTAGCTGTTTATAAACAAGTATTAACTGAGTTATTAGAATCTTAAGCAATGAAAAAACTAAGCTACATAATTGTAATTTGTATTTTATTTATATCCTGTAAAGAAAAAAAATCTAATACCACCAATGATAGTTTATTAAACACAACCAACACTACTGCCAATACACCTATTAAAGTTGCCTCTTTTAAAGGACAACAAGTTACTGGTGTTACGGTAAGTAACAAGGGGCGTATTTTTGTAAACTTTCCCAGATGGAGAAAAGGTGTTACCAATTCTGTAGTGGAAATTAGTGGAAACAACCACTCCCCTTTTCCAAACAAAGAATGGAATTCTTGGAAAATTGGAGATCCTGTTTCTCCTAACAAATTTGTAGGCGTGCAATCTGTTGTTGCTTCTAATGATTTTTTATACGTTTTAGATACTAGAAGTCCACTTTTTCAAGAGGTTTTAGATGCGCCAAGAGTATTTGTGTTTAATATAAAAACCAAAAACTTAGAACACGCTTATATTTTAAATAATGGCACTTATCACCCTAACTCCTATATTAATGATTTAAGAGTAGATCATAAAAAAAATAAAATATACTTTACAGACTCCGGCAATTCGGGCTTGGTAATTTTAGATTTAAAAACAGAAAAGTTTACCAGAGTTTTAGACAATCATTCTTCTACAAAAGCAGAAGTAGATTTTTTGACCTTTAACTCTAAAAAATGGACAAATACTGTACATTCTGATGGTATTGCATTAGACACAAAAAATGATAAGTTATACTACCACGCACTTACTGGTTATAGTTTGTATAGCATACCAACTGCTGCTTTAACGTTAAAAGATAGTATTGCTTTAGAAAAAGAAGTCACTTTTGAAGCTAAAACTAGTGCTCCAGACGGAATGATTTTTGACAATAAAGGCTACCTATACTATGCAGATTTAGAAAATGATAAAATTATGTACCGTAAACCAGATGGCAGCACATATATTTTACTAGAAGGAGACGCTGTAAAATGGGCAGATACATTTAGTATTTACAACAACTATTTATACTATACCAACTCTAGAATTAATGAAGTTAGTGCAGATATATCTGCAATGAATTTTACAGTTTATAAAATTAAACTACCTAAATAAAAAAATATGAAATATACCTTAGCTTTTGATGTATATGGTACACTAATAAATACCTCTTCTGTACTTGTATCTTTAGAAAAACTATTAGGGAAAGATACCGCTAAACCATTTATGGATACTTGGCGAGATAAGCAATTAGAGTATTCATTTAGAAGAGGTTTAATGGATAAGTACACAGATTTTTCAATATGTACAGACAATGCCTTAAATTTTGCTTGCAAAAAGTTTAATGTTACTTTAAGCTGTGAGCAAAAAGAGGCTCTTTTAAATGAATACACTGTGTTACCTGCCTTTGATGATGTTAAAGATGCATTGGAAGATTTAAAAACTGCAGGACACAGGTTATTTGCTTTTTCTAACGGCAGTAAAGAAGCCGTTACTAAACTGCTTAAAACAGCTAGTATTTTTAATTATTTTGAAGACGTAATTAGTGGTGAAAATGTAAAAATGTTTAAACCTAGTCCTATTGTATATGACTATTTTTTAGAAAGTACTAATGCTAAAAAGGAAGAAAGCTGGTTAATATCTAGTAATAATTTTGATGTTATTGGTTCTAAAATGTTTGGTATGCACTCTGCTTGGGTACAACGTACACCAGATGCTATTATGGATCCTTGGGGAATAGAGCCTACTACTACAATACACAACTTAACAGAATTAGTTAAAAATTTATAGTTTTTTTAGAACAAACTCATTAAATTTTACTGTTATTTTACACCCTTAATTTTTTGGCTATGATAAATAAAACAATTGGTATAGTAGGTGGTGTTGGTAGTTATGCAGGCATAGACTTAATTAAAAAGGTTTATGACCTTACAGAGGCAAAATCAGACCAAGAACATTTACCTGTTTCTATGTTATCTGTACCTCATAAAATAATAGATCGCACTAAATATTTATTAGGAGAAACAGATGTTAATCCTGGTATAGCCATATCAGAAATTATAGCAACATTAATAGCTAGTGGTTCTAATATTATAGCAATTCCTTGTAACACTGCTCATGCTAAACCAATTTTTAATTTAATAGAAAAAAGCATACCAGAGTCTTGCATACTTGTTAACCTTATTGAAGAAGTTGGCTTATATATAGCTACAAAACACCCAGAAATTACAAGGGTTGGAGTTTTAGGTACAACAGGTACTATTTTGGCAAAAGTATATCCAGATGTTTTGGCCAAGTATAATATAGAAGTTATTCAACCTTCAGAAGATATTCAAAATTTGTTTGTTCATCCTTCTATATATGATGCCAACTATGGTATTAAAGCTTTTTCTAATCCTGTTAATCAAAAAGCAAAAGAAAACCTTAGTATGGCAGCAACATACTTGTCTAGAAAAGGTGCGCAGGCTGTAATTTTAGGATGCACAGAAATTCCGCTTGCCATACAGTCTGAAAAAATAGAAGATAGTTTAATTATAGATGCTACAACAGTTTTAGCTAGTGCATTAATTAGGGAGTCTAAAAAAACTGAAGCTTCAAAAACAGCTATATATTAAGTGTCTAAAACCTAATAATTAATTGCATTTTAATTAACATTAAGGGCAAAATAGCTAAAAAACAATTAGCCTATCTTTGCCAACAATGCAAAAAAAAATTACTACATATTTAAAAACTATAGAGCTCTTTTTAAAAGGGTCTAGCTTTTATAGAGGTATTGTACTTACAATATCTGTTGTTATACCTTTAGCTTTTTTTTATTTAATAGGACAAATAGAGTATGCTCCTTCTATAGTTTTAGGTGCTTTTTTAAATGCACCAAGTGATGTTCCTGGCAGCCTAAAACGAAAAATAAATGGTATTTTAATTGGTATTGCATTAACCTTAATTGTAACTACTGTAATCCTTTTTACCAAACCAGTTTTTACCTTATTACTTATAGCCATTGCTATTTTAAGCTTTTTAATAGCTTTAATTTCTGCCTATGGGTTTAGAGCCTCTTTGGTTTCTTTCTCTGGCTTATTAGCTATTGTACTTGGCTTGGCTGTTAAAAAAACAGAGATTACAGAAATTTGGCAACATATAGGTTTACTAGGTGTTGGTGGCTTATGGTATTTGGTTGTTTCATTAGTCTCTGGATGGATTTCTCCTAAAAAAGATGTAGACCAACTATTGTCTGACACCTCTGCGCTTACTGGAAAGTATTTAAAAATTAGAGCTAAAATTTTAACCAAACCTGCTAAAAGAGATAAGTTTTCTACCAAAGCCTTGGTTATACAAACGCAAATAAGCGATAAACACGAAACACTAAGGGAATTACTATTAAAGGATCGTAAGCGTTCTGGTAGGTCTTTATCTAATGAAAAAAGACTACTTATTTTTATTTCTCTGGTAGATATTTTTGAGCTCGCTTTAGCCAATAATTTAGATTATTCTAAAATAGATTCTCTTTTTGAGCTACAAAAACACCATCTAAAATCGTTTAAAAAAATGAATAAAGTAATGGGTAACCACCTTATTGCTTTATCAGAATTATTACTAAAAAAAGGAGAATTACCAGATATTTCTTTACTCAATAAAACACTTAAAGAATGTAACAAATCTATTAATGCTTATATAGAAGAAGTAAAACTACCAAAAGCAAGAGATGGTGCTATTACATTGCGCAACTTGCATGATTACCAAAAACAACTTTTAGCCGAAATTAAAGCTATTAGACGTGTTTTAAATAATTCAGAAAATGTATCAAAAGTTTTACTAAAAACACAAGAATCTAAACAGTTTTTAACGCTACAGGAATATAAGTTTAATATTCTTTTACAACACTTTAGCTTAAAATCGCCTATGCTTAGGCACGCACTAAGATTATCATTAGCTATTATTTTTGGGTTTGTAATTGGTAGTATTTTAGATATTAAAAATGCCTATTGGATTGTGCTTACCATAATAGTAATTATGAGACCTAATTATGGTTTAACCAAAGAGCGCTCTAAAAACCGTATTATAGGTACTATTATTGGCGCCGTAATTGCCACTATAATAGTACTTATTACACAAAACACTATTGTTTATATGGTTTTGGCTGTACTATCTTTAACCTTTGCTTTTTCATTAATACAGCAAAGTTACAAAGCTGGCGCTGCTTTTATTACTCTTAATATTGTTTTTGTATATGCATTATTAGATCCTAATGCTTTTTCTGTAATTCAGTATAGGGTAATAGATACCGTTATTGGTGCAGGTATAGCAGTATTTGCTAACTATATTATTTTTCCTAGTTGGGAGTATAAAAATTTAGATACTGTTATATTAAAAGTTATCCTTAGTAATAGAGATTATTTGGAAGCCACTAAAAAACTCTATCATGATAAAGAACACAATTCTTTAGAATATAAAGTTTATAGAAAAGAAGCCTTTTTAGCAATGAGCAACTTAAATGCGGCTTTTCAACGATTAACTCAAGACCCAAAATCTAAACAAAAACAATCTGTTTTAATTTATGATATTGTTACCTTAAACCACACAATGTTATCTGCAATAGCATCTATAGGCAGCTATATTTTAAACCATAAAACTACTCCTGCATCTAAAGAGTTTGATATTATTGTGTTTAGCATTAATAACTCTTTAAAAAACTCTGCATTAACTTTAGAGCAGGTGAATTTTACTGCAGATGAAGAAGAACATCATGTAAACAAAGCGCAACAAAAACTATTAAAAGATTTTGATGCTTTAGCTTTGGCCAGAGATAAAGATATTGAGGCAGGTAAAACAGAAATTGATGAAGATACTTTGCTAAATTTACAAGAATCTCACCTAATATCTAACCAATTAGTGTGGCTTAAAACCTTATCAGAAAATCTAAGCAAGGTAACAGCTAAATATACAGACGTTTTTAAATAGTGATTTTAATTTGCTATTTTTAAATAAATTACAATCACAAAACATTGATATATGAAAAAAATTGTTTTCAGTATATGCTGCGTTATACTATTCTCTAATGCTATTTTGGCGCAAGAAAATAATGAGTTAAAAAAATTGCTTTGGGAGAACGTAGAAAGCTGTTTTTCAAATTTTAATGACTTAGATGAAAAAGATAAAAATAATTTAGAAATTATAGAGGATAACAAAAATGGATATCTAGAAGTTTGTGGTACATACCCTACTTGTGGTTGTTATTGTAGTGCAAAAGTTGCTGCTTACAAAGATGATAAAAACAACTATACTTTACTACAGACTAATGAAAATGATTGCAGTTGGACCAAAAATGTAAAAATAAACCAAGAGTTAAATGAAGTATTACCAAAAGGTTTTGGCTTTAATTCTTTTTCATCAACACAAATAATTCCTTTTTTAAAAAACCCTGCTTTTTACCTTAATTTTACTATTCCTATTAAGGGCACAGATACTAAAGTAACTCCAGAGCTTATTCCTTTTGGGTTAAACGCCAAACAAAAAAGCGCTTGGGTATATAGCTACAGCCAAAACAAAGCAGAACCAAAATCTATATCTGACATAAAAAAAATTGTAACTGGTATTGAAAATAATGAAACTATAACTTATTTAATTTCTGGAGCTATAGATAGTATTTCTCCAAAGGATTTAAAGGTTATTAAAACTAGCATTACTAATAAAGCTTTTAGTAGTACTAAGGAGTTGTCTGCTATTTTTACCGAGCTAAAAAATATTTACAACACTTATTTAACTATAGAACATAGCTACATAATTTTAGGATGGAACAAAGAAAAGGGTTCCTTTTTTATAAAAGAAAAAGGCGATAAACCAAAAGCTATTAATTTTAAAAATTTTCTACTTCACGCAAATTATTGGGAACCTATTTGTTAAATTATAAGTTAATATGATTTTTACGTTTTTATATATCTAGAATTATAGATATATTTGAAGTATGAATATTAAATTAGCAACAGAAATAGGAAAATGTTTATCTAACCAAACCAGAGTTCAAATTATGGAGTGGTTAAAAAAACCTGAAGCTAATTTTCCGCCACACGAAACTTTAAAACATTTTAATGATGGAGTTTGTGTTACATATATTCAAGAAAAATCTGGACTTTCTCAATCTACCATTTCTACCTATTTAACTAATATGGAAAAATGCGGATTGCTTGTGGTTACCAAACACGGAAAATGGTCTTATTTTAAACGAAACGAAAAAATTATTAAAGAGTATACTAGTTTTATAAGTTAGTATTTTTTTTACTTTATATATAGACATATTTAGATGTAACAATATGAAAACACTTATTGATATTTTGGGTTGGTCTGGATCTGCTTTTATTATAATAGCATATGGCTTTACACTTATTGAAAACAAAAAGTTTTTAAATTACGGTAAATACCTTAACCTAATTGGCGGACTATTTATTGCCATAAATTGCTATTACTACAATGCTATTCCGCCTTTTGTAACCAATTTATTGTGGAGTATAATTGCCACATTAACCATTTATAAAAACCGAAATAGAAGAAAAACCATTTAAAACTTATACGTTTAACTATAAAATATATTGATATGAAAATTTTAATTATTGGTGGTAATGGTACCATAGGAAAAAAAGTAACAGCCCACTTTAAAAATGAAGCTGAAGTACTTGTTGCAGGAAGAACAAGTGGAGATCTAACAGTAGACATAGCAGATAGCACATCTATAAAAAAAATGTTTGCTAAAACTGGTAAACTCAATGCAATTATATCTATTGCCGGCGAAGCCAAATGGGACACTTTTAATAATTTAACTGAAGAAGACTACCATATAGGCCTAAATAGTAAATTAATGGGACAAGTAAACCTGGTACGTATTGGCAAGGATTATTTAACCACAAATGGATCTATAACTTTAACTACTGGTATTTTAGCAGATGATCCTGTAGCTAAAACTACTAGTGCTGCAATGGTTAATGGGGCTATACATAGTTTTGTTATGGCCGTTGCATTAGAAATAGAAAACGGAATAAGAGTTAATGCCGTGTCTGCTAATGTTGTAGAGGATGCATATGAAAAGTATAAAGATTTTTTTCCAGGAAATATGCCAATATCAATGAACAGGCTTATTGGCGCTTATGTTAGAAGCGTAAAAGGCAAACGCAACGGAGAAATAATAAGATTATATAATTAAGGTTAAAAAAAAATTAAATACGCTTAAAAACTCGGGGCTTTTACTACTTTTGCAGTACCTAATAAGGTATTTTATAAACACAAACCATTACATTATGAAAAAATTACTATTGGTAATTGTTTTATTTAACTTAGTTAGTTGTGCAGAGTTGCAACAAGTAGTAAATCAATTACCGCAAAGTGGTGCCGTTTTAAGCAACCAAGAAATTGCAAATGGCTTAACCGCAGCACTTAACCAAGGCGTACAAAAACAAGTTAGCAAACTTACCCTAAAAGATGGCTATTATAAAAATGAACTGGTAAAAATATTACTACCAGAAGAATTACAGAAAGTAGACAACACTTTACGTAAAATTGGGTTAGGCAACTTAGCAGATGAAGGTTTAAAAGCTATTAACAGAGCTGCAGAAGATGCTGTTGGTGAGGCTACTCCTATTTTTGTTAATGCTATAACAAATATGAGTTTTACAGATGCTAAAAATATTTTAGTTGGTGCAGATAATGCCGCTACACAATATTTAACTGCAAATACAGAAACTGCACTATACAATAAATTTAATCCTGTAATTAAAAACTCTTTTTCTAAAGTTGGTGCAGATAAAATTTGGACACAATTAATTACTAAATACAACAACATACCATTGGTACAACCTGTAAATCCAGATTTAACAGATTACGTTACACAACAGGCTTTAGAAGGTGTTTTTACAATGATTGCTGTTGAAGAAAAAGAAATAAGAAACAAGGTATCTTCTAGGTCTACAGATCTTCTTAAAAAAGTATTTGCCCTACAAGATTAAAAATATTACTAATTTTTATTACAATTTTACAATAATCTAAAAATAAGGACGTTATGTAAATATGAAACGCGTTATCTAACTTATTATTAATGTTTAGTTAACCGTGGATATTACAAAATTTTCGATTTTTGTAAAAAAATTGAGTTAGTATTTTTTTGAGTTAGTTAGTTTAAAACCGGTGGGAGCACCGGTTTTTATTTTTTACAGTAGTTTGTATTTAAAACGATGCTATATAGTTTATTACTTTTTCGTTAAAAACATCTGGCTGCTCTACATTTACAACGTGTCCGCAATCTTCTATAACTACCAATTCTGAAGCTGTATGCTGTTGTACAACTTTTTTTATAGAGGGTAAAAACATATAATCTTCTTGCCCCATAATATACAAAGCAGGTATCTTAATATCTTTAGTTCTAAAAAAACGCAATAATGGGTTTATATCAGCAGTTAACTTAAACCAACGTATAAACTCTTTTTGGTACAATTTCTTTGCTTCACGCACAAAAAGAGATCTAGATTCTTTGTGGTTCTTATTTGGCATAATTACAAAAGCAAAAAACTTGTACAACCATAAATAAGGTACTACAGATTTAAAAATGGTTCCTAAACGCATTAAAACCTGTGATCTAAAGTTTAATTTTAAAATAGCTCCGCCTAAAACCATACTCTCTACCTTTTCTGGGTAATTTTCAGCAAGGTTTCTAATTAAAATGGTTCCTAAAGAAATACCAATAAAATGTGATTTTTCAACTTTTTCAAATTCTAAAACTTGTACAATATCTTCAGTTAAAAAATTAAAGGTGTATTTTTTATCATACACATCTTTAAAACTATGTTTAGATCCTCCGTGACCTCTTAGATCTATTAGTAAAATATTAAACTCGCTTTTAAATGCTCTTACTTGTTTAAACCAGATTGAAGAACTACCTCCTGCTCCGTGTATAAACGTAACCCATTTTTTTGAAGTTTTGTGCCTATAAGTTGTGTAATTAAGCAATATATTTCTGTATTGATTGATGATGTAATAAGTGCGTAAAAATATGAATTATATGTATTGTCTGTATCACAATGTTAGGATTTTAAGCAATTAAAGTTAAAAAAAAGATAAATTACCAATATATTAGCCATACACCCCATTTCTAGTGAACCAAAACTGCTAATTGAAACGTATCTTTGTAAAGAACAAAACATTAGCTATGAAAAATCAATATTGCAAAGTAGGTGCTACTACTCCTTTAACTAACGAAAAAAATATGGTTTCTCTATTAGAACGCAGATATAACTCTTTTATTGAGATGGCTGCACAAATAGGAAATAGTAATACTAAGTTAGCTGAGTTTTTACAAGTAAAAGCTTCTAAAACTAGAAAAACGTTAGAAAAACTAGCTTAGTTTTTCTAACTCTATCTGCATTTGCTGTTGTAACTCTAATGCTTTTTCTGCTGCGCTATCGGCAAAATTTAAATCGGCGCCAGCATATATTATACCTCTAGATGAGTTTATAAGTAAACCTACGTTACTACTCATCCCATATTTACAAACATCAGCAAGGTTACCTCCTTGTGCCCCTACTCCTGGCACAAGTAAAAAACTCTCTGGTATTATTTGTCTTATTTCTGATAAATATTCTGCTTTAGTTGCTCCTACAACATACATTAAATTTTCTGCTCCTTTATATGCTTTAGAGGTCTCTAAAATTTGCTTATACAACTCTTTACCGTCTACAAGCTTTGTTTGGTAATCAAAAGCACCAGCATTAGATGTTAAGGCCAAAAGTATGGTATGTTTGTTTTTAAAGGCTAAAAAAGGCTCTACAGAGTCTTTACCCATATATGGTGCAATAGTAACAGAATCAAACGCTAAATCCTCAAAAAATGCTTTAGCATACATTGTAGACGTATTACCAATATCTCCGCGTTTAGCATCTGCAATTGTAAAAATTTCTGGATAATTAGTGTTCAGATATTTAATTGTTTTTTCTAAAGCCATCCAACCTTTTATACCATATGCTTCATAAAAAGCGGTATTAGGTTTGTAAGCTACACATAAATGGTGTGTAGCGTCTATAATTTGTTTGTTAAAAGTAAAAATAGGGTCTTCCTCTTGTAATAAGTGTTCAGGAATTTTAGCTAAGTCTACATCTAACCCTATACATAAAAAAGATTTCTTTTTATGTATTTGCGCTACTAACTGCTCTGTTGTCATTTGTGTATTATTTTTTTGACTTTAGTGTATAAAAAAAGATTTTGTAATTGATTTTTTTTGAATCTGAACTTCTTCATTCATCAATATATCAACGTACAAAATCTCTTCTTGTTTTTAGAATTATGTTTTACTAGAAAATTTCAGATGCTTCTTTTAGTTTCTCTGTATTTTCAACTAGTCTTAATTCATCAATAATTTTTTGAATATCACCATTTATAATATTCTGCAAATCATAAAGTGTTAAACCAATTCTATGATCTGTAACTCTACCCTGCGGATAGTTGTAGGTTCTAATTTTTGCAGAACGGTCTCCACTACTCACCTGTGAGTTACGTTTAGCCGCATCTTCTTCTTGCTTTTTAGCCAATTCTAAATCATACAATCTAGAACGCAATACTCTAAATGCTTTTTCTTTGTTTTTATGTTGTGATTTTTGATCTTGACATTGTGCTACTAAACCTGTTGGCACGTGTGTTAAACGTACGGCAGAATATGTTGTGTTTACAGACTGCCCACCTGGACCAGATGAACAAAAGAAATCTATACGTACATCTTTAGGATCTATTTGCACATCAAAATCTTCAGCTTCAGGCAATACCATTACTGTTGCTGCACTTGTGTGTACTCTACCTTGAGTTTCGGTTTGTGGCACACGCTGTACACGGTGTACACCAGCTTCAAACTTTAATGTACCGTAAACCTCATCACCGGTAACTTCAAACTGAATTTCTTTATAACCACCACTGGTACCATCACTTAAATCTATAACATTGGTTTTCCAACCTTTAGACTCACAGTACTTAGTGTACATTCTAAACAAATCTCCTGCAAAAATACTAGCTTCATCTCCACCAGTACCTGCCCTAACCTCTACCACAACATTTTTAGAATCTTCTGGATCTTTTGGTATAAGCAATAGTTTAATTTCTTCTTCTAACGGTGGTAAACCTGCTTTAGCTTCTTCAAGCTGCATTTTGGCCATTTCTACCATTTCAGCATCACTTCCGTCTGCTATAATTTCGTTAGCTTCTTCTATATTGTTTGTAAACTCAAGATAAAGTTCTCTTTTGTCACATAACTTCTTAAGATCTTTGTATTCTCTGTTGAGCTCTACATAGCGTTTTTGATCTGATATAATATCTGGCTGGATAATTAAATCCGATACCTCATCAAAACGTTGTTTTACTATATTTAATTTGTCAATCATAATCCGTGCTTCGCTTGGACTGCGAATTTACGATATTTTTAAAGATTTATAAACAACAAAACTATCTTGACAAGAAAAAAGAGCTATTTATTAGTTAACATTAACAAATGTTGCTCCTAAACTAACTATAAAAGAGTCTAAACCATTATCTCTATTATACATTGTACCTCTAACATCTAAAGCCTTTAAACCAAAGCCAAAAACACGTTGTTTTGCAAAAATATCTTTGTAACGTAAACCTGCTCCGTACTGGTGAGCTGTAAATTTACTTAAGTCATAATCAGACGTATAATAATTTAGTGTAGATAAGGCTTCTTCTTTCTTATAAAAATAATCTGCAGCTGTTTGGTTGTAAAACCGATATGTTGGGTACAACGTAAAAACGGTATTAAGCTTAATAGGCAGCTCTACACTTGCTGTGTTAGAATTAATTCCCCAATCATCTGTATAATAACGGTAATATGTACGTACCACTAAAGCATCGTTTACATAATAATTTAAACGACCACCTATTGGAATTTTAACTCTATTGTCTGGTAAAATTTCTACATCATCAGCTAATTGAAAATCATCAATAAAAAAGTCGTTTACGTCTCCAAAATATACACGCTGAAAAGGTGTACTTAACAAACCACTTTGCACAATAACATCTGCAAATAATGATCCTTGTACTTTTTTACCTAGTATTTGTGATAAGCCTAAAGAAACTGAATAAGTATTTCTATTTTTATCTGTAAATGCTGTAAAATTAGGACTATAAGTTCCGTTACCTGTAACTCTACTATCAAAAAAACCATCTCTTAATTCTACCGGATATTGCGGTTTCCAAGTATCAAAATACACCTGACCAGAGATAGATAGTTCTGTGTTTTTTTCATTAAACAAATAGGCATAATTTACTCCCAATCCCAAGGAGCTGTAATCATACTCATTTGCTGCATACAAACTTGCTCCTATTATTTTATTACGATCTTTGGAACTATGCTCGTAATTGGCTTTAATATGTATTAATTTATCACTTTTTGATGCTCCTGAAGAAGCATTAAAAGGATTTACAGCCTTATTAAAATTACCATCTAAAGGATTTACATTACTAGATGAAGCTGATGTGTACGCAGATATACCAACATCTACAGTTAGTACATCATCATTATTTAAAGGCATTTTTACTACTATGGTAGAGGTTACATCTGTTAACTCTTGTGTTCCCTCGCCACCAGTTACTGCTGCATTTTTACCATCTTGGTCATAATAACTAAAAAGTAAATCTACTTCTGTATCTTCTAAAACGCGTTTTGTGTAAGTAGCCTCTTCTTGTCCGTATATAAAAACAGAAAACAATAAAGCTATTGGTATTAAAACCTTTTGCATTACTTTATTTTTTAATTACAGCCACAGCCACCACCTGTTTTACCTCCGTTTGCACCAGAAGCAGACTCTCTATACACCTGAAAATTGGTTTCATAACGTTCTATATTTTTTGCTGCAAGAATCATTTCGTCATCATTAAGGTATACCTTATCATACCCTTTTACAGTAACGCAAGATGTAGCAGTAATTATTAAACCAAAAAGAAGTATTAAATTTCTCATAGTCTAAAATTAATAATTATTTTGAAAGGTTATGCCTTTACTCTTATGTATTTGGTTATTTTTATCTACAATAATAACCTCTACTCCGTTTAACTGCTCTATAACAGACATACCTGTTTCTACTCCCATTACAAATATTGATGTTGCAAGGGCATCACACAATTCTGCTTTTTTTGCAAAAACAGAAACACTTTTTACTCCTTTAGATGGCCAACCTGTTCTAGGATCTATAATGTGCGAATATTTTTCTCCTTTAAAAATGATGTATTTTTCATAATTACCAGACGTAGCCACAGAAGAATCTACAATTGGTAGCCATGAAAATATTTTATCTGCATCTAACGGGTTACTAATACCTACAAGCCATTTTTTGCCACTAACTTGCGTTCCCCAAGTAGTTAAATCTCCAGATGCGTTAATTATACCACCAACAACACCTTTGCTTATCATTAATTCCTTTACTTTATCTGCTGCAAAACCTTTGCCAATAGCTCCAAACCCTATTTTCATTCCTTTTTTTGCTAAAAAAATGGTTTGTTTTTCTTTATCTAAAACAATGTTGCGGTAACCTACTTTTTCAATAGATTTTTCTACTTGTGCATTGGTAGGCAAGTACTCCATATTTATATTAAATTTCCAAACATTGTCTAATGCTGCATAAGTAATATCAAAAGCGCCATCTGTTACTTTAGATATTTGTATGGCACGCTCTACTAAACCAAAAAGTTCTGGAGCAACTTTTACTGGAGCTATACCTGCATTTTTATTAATTTTTGTTGTTTGGGAATTTGGGTTCCAAGAAGATATTATTGTCTCTATACGTTTTACCTCTGCAATACATTCATCTATATAAGCATTTGCTGTTGCTGTTTCTTTTGCAACAATGGTAAAATCAAATCTATTGCCCATTAATTTTACAGTTCTATGGGCAGTTATGTGTTTTTCTTGTGCAACTGTAAGCAATACAAAAAAACAAAACAGGGGGAATATTATTTTTTTCACTTAACAAAAGTAGTTAAATGCGCTATATATTTTGAAGGAGAAATGTTTTTATATCCTGAT
The DNA here is from genome assembly GCF_000568425.1 of Cellulophaga geojensis KL-A. Lineage (NCBI taxonomy): Bacteria > Pseudomonadati > Bacteroidota > Flavobacteriia > Flavobacteriales > Flavobacteriaceae > Cellulophaga > Cellulophaga geojensis. Next base: position 10,716 of record NZ_ARZX01000018.1, on the reverse strand, counting down.
TTTTCTAAAATATTTTTGTCGCCATCTAACAACACAACCAACGGAAAATAACCTTGCTGATTATATGTATCTGCTAACTCTTTGTTTGCCAAGCTTAAAGCTTTAGAAAGTTTATTTTTCTTTTTTCTAGGAAAGTCTGCTTTGTAAAGGACTAAGCTTTTTTTTGCGTATTCTTTAAATTCTGACGATTGCCAAATCTCGGCATCTAGCTTTATACAAGGTGCACACCAGTCTGACCCAGAAAAAACCAATAAAACCAATTTATTTTCTTTATGGGCTTTTTCTACTGCACTGCTAAAACTACTACTCCACTCCTGTGCCGTACTAGTGTATGTACAGAAAATGAATAATGCTAAAACTAAATTTTTCATATTATTTTAAGTCCAAAAACACTGCCAAACTATTCAAATACTCGTAACATAGTACCTGTAAGTGTTGTTTGGTATACTTTTAATGGTTTTGCTGCTTTACTATCTACTTGGTTTAAAGGCGTACCAGTTTGACTAAATCTAGATTGGTGAACATCACAATAAAAAATACCGCCATCTACATTTGCAAAACGTACTTGGTCATAACTCTCATGGCTACAAATTTGACTGGCAGCTACAAACTCACCTTCTAAATTTTTAACCACAACAACATCATTCTTCAAAATAAAACCGCCATTGGTTTGCAGATTAGATGCTTCATCTGACTCTAAGTCTACTGTGAAATCTACACCTGTTGGCACTTCTTTTTTATCTCCTTCTTCGCTATCACTAGAACACCCACCTAAACAAGGAAATGTTAAAGCAAAAGCCGCACCTACACCTAAAGTTCTTAAAAACTGTTTTCTTTCCATAATAAGTTGTTTTATAAGTACAACGGTTAAAAGGTGAAAATTGTTGTTAATTAATACTCAAAAGTTCCGTACTCACTAGTTATAGTTAGTTTTTTTGTAGCACTTGCCTCTACTTTACCTACTATTTTAGCTGCTACACCAAAACTTTTAGAAATAGCAATTAAATCTTCTGCTACAGCAGGATTTACGTACAATTCCATACGGTGACCACAGTTAAAAACTTGGTACATTTCTTTCCAATCTGTTTTAGATTGTTCTTGTATTAGCTTAAATAAAGGAGGAACCGGAAAAAGGTTGTCTTTTACAATATGTAAGTTGTCTACAAAATGAAGAATTTTTGTTTGCGCACCTCCACTACAATGTACCATACCATGTATGTCTGTAGCATTGTATTTTTCTAATATTTTTTTAATAATTGGCGCATACGTTCTAGTTGGTGACAATACCAGTTTACCTGCATCTATTGGAGAGTTTTCTATTTTATCTGTTAATTTAACAGCACCAGAATATACCAAATCTTCAGGTACGGCAGCATCAAAACTCTCTGGGTATTTTTTTGCTAAGTATTTAGAGAACACATCATGTCTTGCAGAAGTAAGTCCGTTACTTCCCATACCTCCATTATACTCTGTTTCGTATGTTGCTTGTCCAAAAGACTCTAAGCCTACAATAACATCACCATCTTTAATATTAGCATTGTCTATAACATCCTTTTTATTAAGCCTAGCAGTTACGGTAGAGTCTACAATTATAGTACGCACCAAGTCGCCTACATCTGCAGTTTCACCGCCTGTAGAGTGTATTACAATACCGTGTTCTTTTAAATCAGTTATAAGTTCTTCTGTACCATTAATAATAGCAGATAAAACCTCACCCGGAATTAAGTTTTTATTTCTTCCTATGGTAGAAGACAACATAATGTTATCTGTAGCACCTACACAAATAAGATCATCAATATTCATTATTAAAGCATCTTGCGCTATGCCTTTCCAAACAGAAATATCTCCTGTTTCTTTCCAATACATATATGCTAACGAAGATTTAGTACCTGCACCATCTGCATGCATTACCAAACAATAGTCATTATCACCAGTTAAATAATCTGGAACAATTTTACAAAAAGCTTTAGGAAAAAGCCCTTTATCTATGTTTTTAATGGCATTATGCACATCTTCTTTAGATGCAGAAACTCCTCTTTGGTTATACCTTTCGCTATTAGATGAACTCATACTTTTTTACTTTGAGGCAAAAATAATGTAATCCATAAAATTAGCAGCAATAAACTTTGGTAGATATCAACAATAATAGTTTATAACCTAAAAAAGTTAAACAACCACTTGCTTATTAGCCGCTTTTAAATTCTTTTTGGCTGTTCTGTTTTTTAAAATACCATTTGCTATAACAGTAATTAAAATGATAAATGCTCCTAAATAAAACATAGGGTCCATTTTTTCACTATCTCCAAAAATTATAAATGCCAATAGAATACCATAAACAGGCTCTAAGTTTGTAGTTAGCATTACGGTATACGGACTTAAAAATTTCATTATTTTAACCGATGCAATAAAGGCATATGCAGTACAAAATGAAGCTAGTATTAAAATGTAAATCCAATCTGACACTGATAGTTGAAAATTTACTTGACTAAAATTTCCTTGAAAAAGCATATAAATTGATAAAAACACTACACCAGCACCAAGCTCATAAAAAGAAATAATTGAAGGCTTGTGTTCTTTAATAAGCTTACCATTCATTAAAGAAAAAACTGTTGCTAAAAATGCTGAAATTAATGCTAGTACAATACCTTCTTTGTATGATGCATCAATATTAAATATTAGTCCTAAACCGCCAATAACTATAAGTCCAAAAATAATCTCGTACCAAATAACTTTTCGTTTGTACCAAATTGGTTCTAGTATAGCAGCAAAAAAAGCTCCAGATGATATGGTTGCTAAGGTTACAGAGACATTAGACACTTTTATAGAAGAAAAAAAAGTTACCCAATGCAAAGCTATAATTACACCTGTACCAAGCAATAACAATAATGTTTTGCGGTTAACTTGTAATTTGTTTTTACGCACTACTATAAACAGCAATACAAAAAGAGCTGCAAATAACATACGATACCACACTAACGGTAACGCGTCTATAGTTATTAATTTACCTAATACAGCAGTAAAGCCCCAAACAAAAACTATAAAATGTAAATGCAGGTAATTTTTAAATTTATCGCTTAGCATTTTTTAACAAGTATAAGCCAATGATTGCAAATATTGCGTTAGGAATAATAATTGCTATTAAGGGTGATAAACCAGCCTTTTCTGCAAGAATAGCAAAAACTCTATCAAAAAATATGTACACAAAGGCAATTACAATTCCAAATGCTAAATTAAGCCCCATACCTCCTCTACGCTTAATTGAAGAAACAGATACCGCTATTAGTGTTAATATAAAAGCACTAACTGGCAAAGCCCAACGCTTGTATTTAGCCATTACATACGTATTTATGTTAGATGCTCCTTTTTTACGCTGGTCTTCAATAAACTTATTTAGCTCAAAAATATTTTTAGTTTCTGCTACATAACTAACAGGAGTTAAATCATCTATTTTAAAATCAAAAATAGTGTCCAACCTACTCTTTTTTTCAATTACCTCTACATTCCCTTTAACGGTTCTAGAAGTAAAACCTGTTAACCTATATATGGTATCTTTAGGTATCCACCTTATACTAGATGCAGTAAGTTTGTATGCTAATTTATCATCATTATCAAAATGTTCTAAAACAAAATTACTACCCAGCTGCCTGTTAGGGTCAAAACTACTGATATATAAAAACTCGTTTTCGTTTAATTGATTATATATGTTAGTGGTCTCCTGAAACTTTTTACCTTTTTTAAGGTATTTAAATATAAACTCATGATAGTCTAAACTGGCTTTGGGGACAATAAACATTGCCATTACAAACATTAGTATTGCAATAATGGTAGCACCCATAAAATAAGGCCTTAAAAACCTACCAAAAGAAACACCAGAGCTTAATATTGCAACAATTTCTGTATTTGAGGCGAGTTTAGATGTAAAAAAGATGATAGATAAAAACAAAAATATAGGAAATAACAAACTACCTATATAGATAATAAAGTTCATATAATACTCTAAAATCTCTAAGGTTGGGGCCTCATTACGTACCATTTTAGCTATTTTTTCTGCCAAATCTAGCATTACACCAATTGGCACAAATAACAATAGCATTACCGCAAAGGTAAGCAGGTAGCGTTTTAATATGTATTTATCTAATATACTCAACTATTACAATCTTTTATCCATTTGTTTTACCATCATATTTTTCCATTCGGTAAAATCTCCGGCAATAATATGCTTTCTAGCTTCACGAGTCAACCATAAATAAAAACCTAAGTTATGTATGGTAGCAATTTGTTTACCTAAATATTCATTAGCAGCAAACAAATGACGTAAGTATGCTTTAGAATATTCAGTATCTACAAATGTAATTCCCATTTCATCAATAGGAGAAAAATCTGCTTCCCACTTCTTATTTTTAATATTAATAGTACCGTGTGCTGTAAATAACATACCATTACGTGCATTACGTGTTGGCATAACACAGTCAAACATATCTACACCTAAAGCAATATTTTCTAAAATATTAATTGGTGTACCAACACCCATTAAATATCTTGGCTTTTCTTCTGGTAAAATATCGCAAACAACCTCGGTCATTGCGTACATTTCTTCAGCTGGCTCACCTACAGACAAACCACCAATAGCATTTCCTTCTGCACCTGCGTTTGCAATATATTCAGCAGATTGTTTACGTAAATCTTTATATGTAGAACCTTGTACAATAGGAAAAAAAGTTTGTTCGTATCCGTATTTAAAAGGTAGTTTTTCTAAGTGGTTCATACAACGGTCTAACCAACGGTGCGTCATATGCATAGAGCGCTTTGCATAATTATAATCGCAAGGGTAAGGTGTACACTCATCAAAAGCCATAATAATATCTGCACCAATAGTACGCTGAATTTCCATTACGTTTTCTGGAGTAAAAAAGTGGTAAGATCCATCTATATGAGATTTAAACTTTACACCTTCTTCCTTTATTTTTCTATTAGCAGATAAAGAATATACTTGGTAACCACCACTATCTGTTAAAATATTACGATCCCAGCCCATAAATTTATGCAAACCACCAGCTGCTTCAAGTATATCCAGTTTAGGACGTAAATACAAATGATATGTATTTCCTAAAATAATATCTGGATTTATTTCTTCTTTTAATTCTCTCTGATGAACCCCTTTTACAGACGCAACTGTACCTACAGGCATAAAAATAGGTGTTTCTATAACACCATGATCTGTTACCATTGTAGCAGCACGTGCCTTACTCTGTGGGTCCTTTTTTTCTAATGTAAATTTCAAAAACTATAGTATTTATGACCGCAAATATAATCAACTCATCTACAAAAAATTGCTAACAAAAAAATAAAGTTAGGTATTAATTGTAAAGTAGTTAATAAATTATAACAACTAGCCTTGTACACGCAAAAGATAGGACTTATTTTTACACGCGAATTAACACAACATATAAAATGCCAAGACTGGAAGAATTACAAGATTTGACCACGCAAGTGAGAAGGGATATTTTAAGAATGGTGCACAAAGTAAACTCTGGCCACCCAGGTGGTTCTTTGGGTTGTGCAGAATTTTTTGTTGCCCTGTACAATGAATTAATGGAACTAAATGAAGGATTTGACATGGATGGTAAAGGTGAAGACCTTTTCTTTTTATCTAACGGTCATATTTCTCCTGTTTATTATAGTGTATTAGCACGTAGCGGATACTTTCCAGTAGACGAGCTTAATACTTTTAGACTAATTAATTCTAGACTACAAGGACACCCAACTACACATGAAGGTTTACCTGGTGTGCGTATTGCATCTGGGTCATTAGGACAAGGAATGTCTGTAGCTATTGGTGCAGCACTTGCAAAAAAGCTAAACAAAGACAGCAACATTGTGTATAGTTTACACGGTGATGGTGAGTTACAAGAAGGTCAAAATTGGGAAGCTATGATGTATGCTTCTGCCAATAAGGTTGATAATTTAATTTCTACTATAGATTTAAATGGTCAGCAAATTGACGGTTCTACTGACACTGTATTAAATATGGGTAGTGTAAGAGCTAAATTTGAAGCTTTTGGATGGGATGTTTTAGATGTTGAAGAAGGAAACAACCTTGAAGCAGTAATAGCTGGTCTTAAAAAAGCTAAATCTATGACAGGTAACGGAAAACCAATTTGTGTTTTATTACATACAGTTATGGGTAATGGTGTAGATTTTATGATGCACACACACGCATGGCATGGTAAAGCTCCTAGTGATAAACAACTAGAGACAGCACTAGCACAAAACCCTGAAACTTTAGGAGACTACTAATAAAAATTAAATCTACCTTCTCTTATACAAAAGAGAAAAATCATAAAGGATATGAAAAAATACACAGATCAAGGAAAAAACGATACTAGAAGTGGTTTTGGTGCAGGTTTAGCAGAATTAGGAAGATCAAATCCTAACGTTGTTGCATTATGTGCAGATTTAATTGGTTCTCTTAAAATGGATAAATTCATTGAAGAAAATCCAGAGAGATTCTTTCAAATAGGTATTGCAGAAGCTAACATGATGGGGATTGCCGCAGGTTTAACCATTGGAGGAAAAATACCTTTCACAGGTACTTTTGCTAACTTTTCTACAGGAAGAGTTTATGATCAAATACGCCAGTCTATTGCTTATTCTGGTAAAAATGTAAAAATTTGTGCTTCGCATGCTGGGGTAACTTTAGGTGAAGATGGTGCAACACACCAAATTTTAGAAGATATAGGTTTAATGAAAATGTTACCAGGAATGGTAGTTATTAACCCTTGTGATTACAACCAAACAAAAGCAGCTACTATTGCTATTGCTGATTATGAAGGTCCTGTTTACCTACGTTTTGGAAGACCAAAAGTAGCTAACTTTACTCCAGTAGATCAAAAATTTGAAATAGGCAAAGCACTACATTTAACAGAAGGTACAGACGTTACTATTGTTGCTACTGGCCACTTGGTATGGGAAGCTTTAATTGCTGCCGAAAACTTAGAGAGTCAAGGGATTTCTGCAGAAGTAATTAATATACACACTATTAAACCATTAGATGCTAATGCTATAATTAATTCTGTTAAAAAAACAGGCTGTATTGTAACTGCAGAAGAACATAATGTTTTAGGCGGTTTAGGAGAAAGTGTTGCTCGTGTTTTAGCAACTAGCCAACCAACTCCGCAAGAGTTTATTGGTACTAACGATACTTTTGGTGAAAGTGGTACTCCTGCACAATTAATGGAAAAATACGGTTTAGACAATAAAGCTATAGAAAAAGCCGTTTTAAAAGTTATAGAACGTAAGTAAGAAAATGGTATCGTTTTTGATACTTAACTTACATATTAATTAATAACATATTGAGAGTGATTGTTTTTTTACAGTCGCTCTCTTATTGTTTAAAACACTTTTAAAATGAAAAAAACACTTTTAGTAATTACAATGGCTTTGGCAAGTTTAACAACTTTTGCCCAAACTGATGCTGGTTTTGGTATTAAAGGAGGTTTAAACTATGGTGGTAATGGAGATTATTATGACTCTGCAAAAGATGCTTATAATGACCCTGATAAAAATGTAGGTTACCACATTGGACTTTATGCAAAAACTGGCGGCAATTTATATCTTAGACCAGAATTAGTGTATACATCTCTAAAATCTGGTTATGCAGAAGATTTTAAAATGCATAAGTTAGACTTACCTGTTTTAGTTGGCGCAAAGGTAATTGGTCCGTTAAACGTATTTGCAGGTCCTGCTTTTCAGTACATTTTAGATACAGATTATGATGGTATAACTATTGGTGATGTAGAGAACGACTTTACCGTAGGCCTTAACGTAGGCATAGGTGTTAACTTAGGTAAATTAGGAGTTGACATTAGGTATGAAAGAGGATTTAGCGATAATGAAGTTGATATTATAAATGCTGATATTACGTCTGTACAAAAAGACAGAATAGACACTAGGCCAGATCAACTTATTTTAAGTTTATCTCTAAAACTATAAGTTTTAACACACAACAAACAAAAAGCCCTAGAAATTAATTTCTAGGGCTTTTTATATAGACGTAATTTTATATTAGTTATTTGGATCTAAATAATTTGGAATACCATCACCATCAGCATCTGGGTAAGGTAAAATTATATTACCATCTTCATCACTAATTTCATCTCTAGTTAATATCCCGTCGTTATCATCATCATCATCTAAATAGTTTGGAGTTGTAGCTATAGAACTAGAACCATCTTCAGATACTTCATCTGTATTATCATCAAACAAATAACCATTTCCATTTAAATCTTCTATATAAGAAGGAATACCATCATTATCATGGTCTGCATTATTTACTGCTATTAAATCAATTTTAAAAATTAAAGGACTGTAGGCAGATATAGAACCAGTAGCATTATTGTAATAACCCAAAGCAGAAGGAAAAATTATCATACCTACTCCATAATCACTAACTTCAAATGTCCCATCTTCGTTAATATCATCATCTGTTATAGCCCTACCTGCTTTTAAAAATTGTGTTCCCAAAGAAAACCCGCGCGCTCCTTGAAGAGGAGCTTGTAGTGTAGCTAGGTCAAACCATCTAGGAGTAGCAGTTGACGCATCAAAAACAGTATTATCTAACAACAAACCTTCATAACGGACATAAGTAGAGTCTGCTGTGTTAGCCTGTGCTCCTACCCCTTGTCTTGCTACAAGGTAATAATAAGTATGTTCTACTTCTTTATTATCAGTTAATCCTATTTCTTCAGAGCGTACAGTTGTTTTAACTGCCGTCATCATATCAATTAACGGTGTTTTATCTGCATTTTCCCCCTCAATTTCTCCTAAAACAATTTTATAGTCAAAATCTGCTGGTGGATCTTGAAAATCTTCATAGTTGTAAAAGTGTGTCTCTAAGTATTTAACTATAGAGTCTTTATCTTGGTCTACTATTTCACTTAATGCCTTTGGTGGCTCTATAGAAAAGCCATTATCATCACTATTACAAGCCCATACTATTATGGCCAGTATAGCAACTAAAAAAACGTTCTTAAATTTCATCTATTCTAATTTATGAGCCGCAAGATACAATTTTCCACTATTTTTGCAGAAGTAGTTAACAAAGAATTTGGAGTTAATATGAGGATAGACAAATATTTATGGTGTACACGTTATTTTAAAACAAGAAATATTGCTACTGAAGCCTGTAAAAAAGGACACATTAAAGTTAATGATAAAGTGGTAAAACCGTCTAGAGATGTTTTTCCTATGGACAAAATAACGGTACGTAAAAACCAAATAAATTACCAGTTTACTATTTTAGATGTACCACCTAACAGAGTTGGCGCTAAATTAGTAGATATGTACCGTAAAGATACTACACCTAAAGAAGCTTTTGAGCACTCTGAACTACTTAAATACTCTAAGGACTATTATAGAAAAAAAGGCACAGGAAGACCTACAAAAAAAGACCGTAGAGAAATTGATGATTACACAACTACAAATTCTACTGAAGAGGAATAACACTTAAAAAGTGTTTAGTATCTTTGACTATATAAAATTACAATACACAATGCAGAACAAAATATTATCTCACAACCAAATTCAGCATAAAGTTAAGCGTATTGCTTACCAAATTTACGAGGCTAATGTAGAAGAAACAGAGATTGTAATTGCTGGTATAGATGGTGGCGGATTAAAATTTGCAAAAAAACTAAGTGCTGTTTTACAAGACATTACCACTGCTAAAATTACATTGTGTACAGTAAAAATGGATAAAAAAAACCCGCTAAACAGCGGAGTTACAACTTCTATTTCTAAAGAAGAATACACCAATAAATCTGTTGTTTTAATAGATGATGTTTTAAACTCCGGAACAACCTTAATATACGGTGTTTTTCATTTTTTAAAAGTACCCTTACGCCAATTAAAAACGGCTGTTTTGGTAAACAGAAACCATAAAAAATATCCAGTAAAAGCAGATTATAAAGGATTGTCTTTATCTACATCTTTACAAGAACATATAGAGGTAGAATTTAAAGATAATGATGATGCTGTGTACTTAAACTAACTTTTCTACAATATCATTTACCACTTCAGCGGCTTTCTTTTGCTGTACTAATATAGTATGGTGAGCTTTTGTGTAAAAGTAACTACGCTCAAACAAATGTGCTCCTATAAACTCTGGCAGTTCGTTTTCTGGTATGTTTGCTATTAAAGGTCTGTTTTCTTTTTCTTTTACTAACCTCTTTATAAGTTCTGGTATTGGCACGCTTAAATAAAAAACATTACTAGTATTATTAGTCATAACATTAATATTGTCTCCGTAGCAAGGTGTTCCGCCCCCTGTAGAGAGCACAAAATCATCATTTGTTGCAAAAATTTCGTTTAAACATAAAATTTCCGCTTTTCTAAAAAATATTTCTCCTTTTATAGAAAAAAGATCTGAAATAGACATCTCATACTTTTTTTCTATGTAAGAGTCCAAATCCAAAAAATTGATTTTCAAACGCTTGGCAAGCTCTCTTCCTACTGTAGATTTTCCGCTCCCCATATAACCAACAAGTACTATTTGCATCTATTTTTTTATACAAAGATGGTCTATTTTACATCGAAATAAAAAAAATAAAATAAATTTTACAAAAGTACTTGTGAATTTAAATAAAGGTCATATATTTGCACCCGCAAACAACAATACGCTGTTTTGCTGGAATAATGACCTGGTAGCTCAGTTGGTAG
>NZ_ARZX01000017.1:0-95895 GCF_000568425.1 Cellulophaga geojensis KL-A | reverse complement strand
TATCATTTTGTAAAGCTGTAATAGCGTTAGTGGCTGCTGTTTCGTTTGCGTCAACATCAGTCTGTACCGCAGCAATTGCGTTAGTTGCCGCAGTTTCGTTGGTATCAACATCTGCTTGTACTGCATTAATAGCGTTTGTAGTTGCCGTATTGTTAGCTGTTAATTCGGTTTCCGTAACAAAAGTTCCGTCTAAATCTTGCGACAATGTTCCGTCTGCATCTGTAATTTCTAAAGCAGTACCGTTTAAAGTAAATCCTGTGTTTATTTCGTTAGAGGCATCCGCATCCGCGTCATCAACATTTAAAACTACAGAGCCACCATTTTCTAAAGTTAGATTACCAGATGTTCCATCTGTGCTAATAGCTTGGCTATCAGTTCCTGTAAAATTTACTGGAGTACCATTGCCATTAGCGTAACTAAAAGTTCCGTCTCCGTTATCTGTTAATTGAGATTTTGTAATGGTTACCGTAACGTTATTTTCATTTGTGTAGGAAAACGTACCATCGTTATTATCAAAAATAACAGTATTTGTTTCATTAAAAGAACTAGTGTCACATAAAGATTGCCATAGAATTCCGTTGTATTGAAACATACAATTTTCATCTGTGTTGTAAACCATAGCACCCGTTAAAGGTGTAATAGCTGCCATTTGAGCATTAGTAACCCTAGTTAATATTAATACTTTGTCTGTACTTTCTAACTCTAGTATGGAGGAGGAGTGAATAGTATTTATATCATTACCTATTTTTACTTGCCCAAAAGAGTATTGAGCTAAAGCAAAAAAACTGATTAATAATAATTTGTTGATTTTCATAAGTATACGTAATAGTTAACAGTTGTAAATTAAAAAAATAAATACTTGAAAGGTAAAGTTTGTTGTAAAACAACCTTTATTGTATGCGTGACAGCTACTTATAGATATATGGTTGGGTACACCTGTAACTGTTTTAAGACCTTATCTTTTGTAGAGTTAAGTTTGGTTTTATTATAAAAATACAATAAAAAGTGTGGTTTTTACGTATTTTAATAGACTTATTTTCTTACTATTTTATTTTGAATTGTGGCTGTATTTCTCTGTAACCAGTTGATATTGATAGGTTAGCGAAAATTGTAAAACAAAAAAACAGACCCTTAAGGATCTGTTTTATGTAATAAATAGTAATGATTTGTTAACTTAAATTTTTAATTGCCTGTGTCTGTGAGGTATAAAAAGCCTTGGTATTCTAGTTGAAGATCATCTAAAAAGACCAAGTAAAAATATATGCCACTAGGTAAGCCTGCATTTCTTTGGTAAATAGTATTGCTTGTATTGCTGTAACCATTAAATTCACCGTTGTAATTGTCTTTTTCAAATACCTTAAGTCCGTTTCTGTCGTAAATACGAAGACGATTGTTTGGAGATTCTTCTAGCTCTGGTATTACAAGATTGTCATTTATACCATCTCCATTAGGACTTACGTAGTAATTATCTAAATCTAATAATTCTGTTGCAACAGCCATTTTAGCCAATGTAATAACTTCATAATCATTAGGTACAAAGGTTTCAGATGTAACTGCACCTTGGTTAAGGTCTCCAATAGGATCTACACTACCTAAATTAACCCACCTTCTTTGAGTTCTGTGCCAACCGGCAATACCTACTTGATAATACTCATCTACTAGGTTTGCAATATTGCTACGGTTGTTCCAAGAGATACTAACGGTAGATGGTAGGCTACTATCTATATCCCAAAACTCAGTAGTGCTCACAGCTCTAACTTCTTTTTCTTTATTATTGGTGTTAAAACTAGTTGTAAAGGTTGATGGCAAATTTGGATCTTCAAAAAAGTAAGCACATTTGGCGGTGACATTTTCGCTTTGAGACTGTAATGTTAAAGGTCTAATGTAACCAGAATCACCTACGGTAAAAAAGAAATTTTGTTTTTGTTCTACTAGCATATACCCATCTACTTTAGATAGGTTGGACTCGCCAACCGTAAATGCATTTTGAGTAAGTTTTAAGTTTTCTAATGGGTTGTTACGGTAGGTAACAAAGTCGCCATCTACTAAATTTAAAGCATTAGTAGCAGTAATAGAAGTCTCTAAAATAGCAGCACTAAAAGGCTTGTACATTTCTACATCATAAAAAACAGGAATAAACGCGCCAGTAACACTAGTTGTTACTTGACCATAAAAACCAAGTGTACCTAAATTATCCTGAAAAGGAGCGTTGTTAATTAGGTTGGTGTGCAACCCAAGTGTACCAGTATCATGTATGCGTATGCTACCATTGTTATACATAGCATTTTGTGCTACGGCAACAGAACTACAACATAAAAATATGTAAAGTAAGTTTTTCATACTAGTTTATTTGTTGCCAGTTAGTACCGTCATATTGCAATTGAGTAACACCTACAGGTAGTGTTGATATTGGAGTTGGACTAGCAGAAGGAATGTAAGAGACTGCTGGAGTAATAGCAATGTTCCCACCAGTTAAGTTTTTCAAAATTAATACTTGACCTAAACTAGCAGATGCAGGAAAAGTAACATTCGTTACAAGTCCTGAAAAAATAACGGTGTGTTCATCAACCTCAAGAACAGCTGTTGTACCTGTATCAATATTTCTAATTCGTGTTGAAAAAGCACCGTTTACAGTAACGTTTGTATCACCTGAGTCCTCTTCAATTTTAAGAGCTTGTGTGCCTCCAACAGAAAAACCAATTTCATCGGCTGCTGGCCTATACATACCAGTGTTGGTATCACCTCCTGTGTAGAAGCTATAAGCAGGTGTGTTCGCAGTACCTTGTGAAGAAGCAAAACTTTCAGATCTTATTTCTCCTGATACTTGTAATTTACTAGTTGGCGAACTAGTTCCAATGCCAACATTTCCACTTCCAGTGAAGGCAAAATCATTTCCATTTAAATTATAAGTTCTTGTTGGAGCTGATTGAGTCATATCTCTTGTCTCCAAATTTCCAATAGTAGCAACTTCCGTGTCCACATATGTTTTAACAGCATTTTGTGTAGGGTATAATGTTGATGAAGGTGAAGCAGCTCCTAAGTCAACTGCGTCAGATTTATTACTTAAATTTTCTTTATCATTCTGTAAAGCAGTAATATCTGTATCGTTGTTCGTAATGTTAGTGGCATTTGCATTTTCTGCATTTGTAGCTCTTGTAGTTTCGGCAGCTAAAGCAGCTGTAGCTGCTGTTCCAGCAGTTGATATGGCATCATCTACATAAAACTTTGTTGCTGCATCTTGTGCATCAGTAGGGTCTAAAACGTTGGTTAGTTTTTGTGAGCCTATAGATAAGTCGCCCGTTGGAACAGCAAAGCCTGATAAAGAAATAGTTGCTTTGTCTAATTTATTATCATCAATTGCTGCGTTTGCAATTTTGTCTCTAGTAACATTTGCATCAGTAATTTTATCTGTAGTAACTGCATCTGTAGCTAGTTCATCCGTATTAATTCCGCCTGCACTAACATCTAGTGTTAATGGATCTGTAACAGTTCCTGTACCAGAAACAGCAAGTGTGCCATCTGTTGGGCCAGTAACTTCGTTACCAATTATACCATCTGTTTCTGCAGTAGTTAAGGTAGCAGCATCAACTAAAACCCAATTTGTGCCATCCCATTGCATTAATTGTCCTAGTGTAGTACCATCGGCTAATTTTGTTAGTGTAACATTTGCATCTGCTATTTTGGTAGTTGTTACTGCACCATCAGCAATTTCATTAGCACCAACAGCACTTGGGTTAATTTCTAAAGTAACGTCATTTAAAGCTGCATTTGTACCACCTGTAACATTTAAGTCTGTAGAAGTAATGTTACCATCACCCGTTAAGGCAGTTACATCTACATCTAAAGCACCAGTAGTTGTATTTTTAGTTAATCCAGAACCAGCAACATCTGTATTTATTTTTATAGCAGTTACTGCATCATCAGCAATATCTAGTGTTGCTATTGTGCCATCTAAAATATTTTCTGTTTGTACAGCATCATCCGCTAGTTTAGTATTTTCAATAGCATCATCTTCAATCTTAACAGTAGTAACATTTGCATCTACTATTTTTACTGTTGTTACTGCATCATCAGCAAGTTCGTTTGCACCAACAGCACTTGGGTTAATCTCTAAAGTAACGTCATTTAAAGCTGCATTTGCACCACCTGTAACATTTAAATCGGTAGACGTAATGTTACCATCTCCAGTTAATGCAGCAACATCTACATCTAAAGCACCAGTAGCTATATTTTTAGTTAATCCAGAACCAGCAACATCTGTATTTATTTTTACAGCCGTTACTGCATCATCAGCAATATCCAATGTTGTTATTGTACCATCTAAAATATTTTCAGTTTGTACAGCATCATCCGCTAGTTTTGTATTTTCAATGGCATCTGCGGCAATTTTAACAGTAGTAACATTTGCATCTACTATTTTAGCTGTAGTAACGGCATCTGCAGCTAATTTAGCATCTGTAATTCCTCCATCAGCAACAGATATGCCAACAGTTTCTAAAAGTGCCCCAACACCAGTTGTACTACCCGTAAATTCTAAAGAAGCATCAACAGTTAAATCTTGTCCTGCAATGTTAGTAGCGTCTAACGTTCCCCATTCTACATTGGTACCTGTAGCATTTGTTTTTAAAACTTGGTTTGGTGTTGCACTAGGTTGTATTTTTACGGGTGTAACCGACTCGTCTATAAGATTATTTGTATTTACACTTGTGTCTCCTAACTCATCTACACCAATAGCATCATCTGCAATTTTAGTTCTACCAATAGTTTCGTTTAATATAGAGTCACCGTGTATTTGGTCTACTTCTATATTAACCGTATTACCATCGTCTGTTATTTTTATGCCACTAGAAAAACCTACACCACCAGAACCTGTATGGTTGCTTGTAAAAGCAGGGGTTTCAAACGTAATATCGTTACCAGCAGCATTTGTAAAGGTGTAGGTATTATCACCATTATCTACCAAATTAATATTGCCAGCATTTTCTGCTTCACATAAGTTTATCCATTCGGTATCATTATAATAGTGCAAACACCTAGTGTCTGTATTGTAAATAACAGCACCGTTTAGTGGTGTTATAGCATTCATTTGTAGGGTAGACATCCTTGTAATAACTAAAGCTTTACTTGTGCTCTCTAGTTCTAAAACCGAGTTAAAATGAAGGTTTTCAGGATTTTCGCCAATTTTTACTTGTGCTTGTATGCTAGTAAATAGGCAGGTACTTAAAAATAATCCAAAAATTAATTTTTTCATATAGTAGGGGTGTTATAATATGCAATTATGCATTACAAACAAAAATATGGTAAAGATGTGTTACCACCTAAAACAGTGGTTAAAAGACAATTTTTGTCCTATAAATGACATCTATGTAATACTTAATGTTTAAAATTGAATTGTTTTACTCTCGTAAGGAGCTTTTTGTGGTTCAAAAATACGAGCGGTATGTTTACCTTTTAGGCTAATAGTGTTGTTGTTAACTAATAAAAAACTACCTTCTCTTAGTCCAACTACTGGTGTGGTATTAAATACGTGAAACTCTTTTAAGCGTGTTTCTCTAGTTTCACCGTTGTGTTTGCTATTAGGGTCCGGATCTAAATAATGTGCATTTATGTTAAAAGGTACCAGTTGCATTGTTGCAAAACTAGGAGGGTAAACAATGGGCATATCATTAGTAGTATGCATACTAACGCCTGCAATGTTACTGCCAGCACTTGTGCCCATATAAGGTTTTCCGTTGGTAATATGCTCTTGTAAGTGTTGCATAGCATTTTGTGCATACAATTGCTGTACAAGTAAAAAAGTATTGCCGCCACCACAGAAAAAAGCTTGGGACTGGTTTATACCTTCTTGTGCAGTTGGGTACGTATGTAAGCCTACTATTTTTTTATCAATTTTTGCAAATGCTTTTGCAGCAATAGCAGTGTAATTGTCATGGCTAATACCACCAGGCCGTGCAAAAGGTATAAATGTTATGGTATCTACATCTTTAAAAAATAAAGCAACATCATCTAACAGGTACTCTAAGTAATTCTCTCCAAATAAGGTAGATGTGCTTGCTAATAATAGATTTTTCATACAGTATACTCTTTTCAGTTTTTTAGTTTTCTGGGTACAAATTAACAAAAGTTTAATGGTACTCTATTTTTTTTGAATGTAAATTGCATTTCATTATATTTAAAAGAAACTTAGAAAACTATTTTCTGGGGCTTAAAACTAACCTTTATGAAAAACAATTTACTAGCACTTTTTTTATTACTTACCACAGTGTCTTTATTTGCCCAAGAAAATGATAGAACACTTTTACGCGGAACCGTAATTTATAGAGATATAAATGTACCTAACTTAGACGTTATTAATGTAACTGCAGAAGATGCAACATTAACAGATAAAGATGGGGACTTTGAAATTAATGTGAAAATAGGAGACCAATTGGTGTTTACATCTTTTAATTACCAAATAAAAATTGTTTTTATTACTGAAGATATTTTAAAGAAAAACAGATTAGTAGTAGATGTAAATGAAAAAGTTACAGAGTTAGATGAGGTTGTGGTTAGTCCTGAAGATCAAGAAAAGTTTGTAGAGCTTAAAAACGAAGAATTTAAAGAAGTAGAATACGAAATAGACCGTACAACAACTGTTACTAACATAGCACAGTCTCAAATAGAACGTGGTATGGAAAATGGTATAAATTTTGTAAATATTTTTAAAGCATTAACTAAGTCTAAAAAGAAAAAAGATCCTAATGCTAAGGTGCCAGAAATTAAGCTTAGTAGAGTATTAAGACAGGTTTATGAAGATGATTTTTTTGTTAAAGATTTAGGAATACCACAAGATAAAATAGATAATTTTTTACAGTATTGTGATGACAAAATACCATCACAAACATTGCTTAAAAAGTCAAATGAATTTCAGCTTATAGATTTTTTAGTTACCCATAGCAAAGAATATAAAAAGCTATAAAGTTTGAGGAGATATATACTTTTTTTAAGCTTTTTAAGTGTATGTTTTTACGCAAATGCACAACAAGTCTATTACAAGTCTGTTAAAGGTGCAGTTGTAAGTAACACTCAAGAGGTTAATGGTGTTTATGTTATAAATACCACTAGCGGGCAAGCAACTATAACTAATGCTAATGGTTATTTTGTAATGCCAGCTAAGGAAAAAGATACGTTATTATTTTCTGCAGTACAGTTTAAAAAGAAACAACTTATAGTTACTAAAGCTATATTGGCAAAAAAAAATAACATTGTTTATTTAGAGGAAACTTTAGAAGAGTTAAATGAGGTTGTTTTAGATAACAGAACCTTTGTAACTGCCAAAAGTTTAGGTTTGCCAAATGCAGATGCTGTAGTGTTACCACAGAGTGAGCGTTTACTACATGATGCAGATCACGGACCAATGTTTGGAGGATTAAGTGTTAACGTAAATAAGTTGCTAAATGCAATTAGCGGGCGCACTAAAATGCTAAAAAAGCGTGTGGCAAGAGATAGGAAATACTTAGAAAGTCAGCAAATGCGAAACTCTTACGCAGATTCTGTTTTTGTAAAAGACCTTAATATTCCTAAAAACCGTATAGAAGAGTTTATGCTGTATTGTGAGTATGACAGTGAGTTTAACTCTATTGCAAAAGAAAAAAATAGTTTTATTATTTGGGACTTTTTAACACGCAAAAGCATTGCTTTTTTAAAAGAAGATAAAGAGCTTAAAATAGCTAAACAAGATAATAAATAACTTACCCTATATATTTATGAAATACATATGCACTTTATTGCTTTTACTTGTTACAGCGCAAAACACAAGCGCACAAACAAAAATAGAAACATTAAAAGGGCGTATTGTAAGTAATACACAAGATGTAGTTGGGGTTTATGTGCTAAACAAAACAACCAATAAGGGAACAATTACATCCAAAACCGGAAATTTTTCTATTCCGGTTAGTTTAAAAGATACTATAATGTTTTCTGCCGTTCAGTTTAAAAATAAAAAGATTGTTGTTACTCAAAAAATACTAGATTATAAATCCTTTTTGGTAAACTTAGATGAAACCTTAGAGGAGTTAAATGAAGTTGTTTTAGATAATAGAACTTTAATAACAGCCAAAAGTTTGGGCTTGCCTAATGCAGATGTAGAAGTTTTGCCATTGGCAAAAAGAGAATTGTTTGCGGCTAATAACGGAGATAATTACTTAAGCCTAGATCCGTTATTAAACTTTTTAAGCGGACGTACAAAAATGTTGAAAGACCGTATTAAAAGAGATGATATGTACGCGCGTAGTAAAGAGCTTAGGACTAGGTTTGTAGACTCTATTTTTTCTAAAAATTTAAAAATACCTGCAAGCAGAATAGAGGAGTTTATGTTGTATTGCGAGTACGACCCAAGATTTAAAGGAATAACAGAGAATAAAAATGAACTTGTTGTTTGGGATTTTTTAAGGCAAAAAAGCGAATTGTTTTTAAAATTTAAATAAGGTAGATATGACACGTTTTCAACTATTATTGTTTTTTATTATGCTAAGTCAAATAAACATAGCACAAAACAAAAAAGTTGAAACATTAAAAGGTCGTGTAGTAAGCAGTAAACAAGAAGTTGTTGGTGTGTATGTGTTAAACAGGTCTAAAAAAAAGGCTACTATTACCAACCCAAACGGAGATTTTTCTGTGCCAGTTAGTTTGCATGATACATTGTTTATTTCTGCAGTACAGTTTAAAAACAGAGAAATTATCATCACAAAAAAAATATTAGACTACAATACCTTCATCATTAATTTAGATGAAACCTTAGAAGAGTTAGATGAGGTTGTTTTAGATAATAGAACATTAATTACAGCTAAAAAATTAGGGTTGCCAGGGGCAGATGTAAAACTTTTAGATATTGATGAAAGGGCGTATGATACAGCAACAAATTGGTCTCCAAGTGATACTGTTTTTAGTATAGATCCTATTTTAAACTATTTGTTAGGTAATACAGCCAAGTACAAAGCAAGAGCAATGCGTAACAAACGCTATAAAGCAGGTCAATTTCTATATAAAAACTACTTAGATTCTACTTTTGTTAAAGAACTAAAAATACCAGAGCATAGAGTACAAGAGTTTGTTTTGTATTGTGAGCAAGATGAAGATTTTGATGCCTTTTCTAAGCAAACTAGTGAAATAATTATAAAGGCTTTTTTTAAAATGAAAAGTAAAACATTTTTAGTGTTAAATGATGAGTAATGAGTAAATTATTACTTTTTAGTATTTTAGTTTTTATCACTTTTACTACTGTGGCACAGCAAAAGCAGGTAGACTTAAAAGGTACTGTAACTAGTACTACAGAAGAAGTTGTTGGTGTGTATGTATTAAACAGAACTACAGAAAAAGGAACAATAACCAATTTAAATGGCTATTTTTCTATTCCAGTTCGTGTAAAAGATACCTTAGAGTTTTCTGCAGTCCAGTTTGCAAATAAAGTTGTAGTTGTTACAGAAACTATGTTAAAAACTAACAACTATATAGTGCCTTTATACGAGTCTGTAACAACCTTAAATGAAGTTGTAGTAAAGCCCTTTAACTTGTCTGGAGACTTATCTACAGATTTAAATAATTTACCTTTAAAACCAGTAGTTACTGGCAGAACACTTGGTTTACCTAATCAAAATGTAAAAATACTATCTTCAGATGAACGTGCACTGTACTCATCAATGTCTGGCGGACCAATTTTATCGTTAATAAATGCAATAAATGGACAAACCAAATTATTAAAGAAAAGAGTAGAGCGTAACCATAGATACCAGAAAACTATGCGCGTTAAAAGATATTATGCCGACTCTTTATTTGTAAATGAATTAAAGATAGAAAAGGATAAGATAGACTTGTTTATGTGGTACTGTGAGTTTAAAGATGATTTTCAGGCTGTAATAAATACCAAAGACCAGTTAAAAATTTGGGCTTACTTACGTAAAATGAGCGTAGAATTTAGATCAAAAAAATAAAAACATAACCCTATAAAATAAATAACTACACTATATATTTGGCACGCCAATTGCTTACTTTTGGTAATTGTAAATTACATATTATGCTTAAAAAAAGATTTTTATTATTGTTGTTACCCCTTTTTGCTTTTGTTGCCATACATAAATATTATGTGAGTGTAACTAGTGTAAAATATTCTGATAAAGAGCATACTTTGCAAATTACATCTAGAGTGTTCATAGATGATTTTGATGAGCTTTTAAAACAACGTTATGGTATAAAATCTAACTTGGCAACTAAAAACGAGAATCCCTTAGCAGAAGATTACATTAAAAAATATGTAAAACAAAAGTTTCATATTTACGTAAACGGAGAAGAAGTAGAAATTACATATTTGGGTAAAGAGTATGATACAGACAATATGGTACTTTATTTAGAAGTGCAGAACATATATGATAAAGATTTAAAAACGGTAGAAGTAGAGAGTACAGTGCTAACAGATATTTATGAAGAACAAAAGAATATTGTGCATCTTAAATTCTTAAAAAATAAAAAAAGTGTAGTGTTAACCCGTGTAAATAATAAAGGAATGTTAAAGTTTTAGAACTGCTTTAACAAATCGCTAAAAAAGTGTTAATTTTCGCCTACTTAAAACAATAGAAAATGAACAAAATTAACTACTATTTAGCTGCTGTTCTATTTTTGTTTGCCACTGTAATGGTACAAGCACAAGAACAAACAGAAAAACAAGCTGGCCACACCAACCAAAGTAAATTTAGACAAATGTACCAGGAGTTCTCAACTCCAAACACGTACAGATCTGCTTCAGGAGCACCAGGACCAGATTATTACCAGCAACAAGCCAACTACAAAATGGATATTGAGTTGGATGATAAAAACGCAAAAATATACGGTGAGGAAACTATTACTTACGTAAACAACTCACCAGACGATTTAGAATTTTTATGGGTTCAGTTAGACCAGAACGTACGTGAAAAAGGAAATAAATCAGCCTTAAGAAACAGTTCTGCTTTACAAGGAGCAATGCCAGTTGGGCAATTTGCCGGATCTCATATGAAAGGTGCAGAATTTGATGGTGGATTTAAAATTCAGCATGTAAAAGATGCAAATGGTAAAGATTTACCATATACAATTAACCAAACTATGATGCGTGTAGACTTACCTACACCATTAAAAAGTAAAAGTGAGGTTTCTTTTTCTATTAAATGGTGGTACAATATACCAGACCATACAGTAAGCAGAGCTAGATCTGGTTATGAGTTTTTTGAAAAAGATGGAAACAGAGCATATGTTATAGCACAGTTTTTCCCAAGAATGGCTGTTTATAATGATGTAGAAGGATGGCAAAACCACCAATTTTGGGGTAGTGGAGAATTTGCACTTCCTTTTGGTGATTACGAAGTAAACATTACCGTACCTGCAGATCATGTTTTAGATGCTACAGGAGTGTTACAAAACAGAAAAGAGGTTTTCTCTAAAGAAATGATGAAGCGTTATGATAAGGCTAAAAAATCTTTTGATAAGCCAGTAGTTATTGTAACACAAAAAGAAGCGGAAGCTGCAGAAAAAGGTTTTTCTAAAGATAAAAAAACATGGAAGTTTGTAGCTAAAAACGTTAGAGATTACGGTTTTGCAACATCTCGTAAATTTATTTGGGATATGCAAAATGTTAAATTGCCAAGTGGTAAAACAGCAATGGCAGTTTCTTTATACCCTAAAGAAGGTAACCCATTATGGGAAGAGTACTCTACTAAAGCAGTAGCGCATACTTTACGTTCTTACTCTAATCATACTTTTGATTATCCTTACCCTAAGGCAATATCTGTACATGCAAAACAACAAGGTATGGAATACCCAATGATTTGCTGGAACTACGGAAGACCAAATGAAAAAGGAGAATACTCAGACCGTACAAAATACGGAATGATTAGTGTTATTATTCATGAAGTTGGTCACAACTTTTTCCCTATGATTGTAAACTCAGATGAGCGTCAGTGGGGTTGGATGGATGAAGGTTTAGATACTTTTATGCAGTATATGGCAGAGCAAGAGTTTGGAGAAGCATACCCAGAAGCTATTGCACCAAATGCTAAATACCCATCTAGAAGAGGTGAGCCATCTAAAATTGTACCTTACATGGCAGGAGACCAAAACTTTATGGCTCCAATAATGTCTAACCCAGAAAACGTGTACCAATTAGGAGCAAACGCTTACGGTAAACCAGCTACAGCCTTAAATATTTTAAGAGAAACTGTAATGGGTAGAGAATTGTTTGATCATGCTTTTAAAACATACTCTCACCGTTGGATGTTTAAACACCCTACACCAGAAGATTTCTTCCGTACTATGGAAGATGCGTCTGCAGTAGATTTAGATTACTACTGGAGAGGTTGGTTCTATACTACAGATTACGTAGATATGGGAGTTAAAGGAGTTAAAAAATACCAAGTATCTAACAAGCCACCTAAGCAAATTAGAGATATTATGGAGCAAAGAAACTTAAAAATGAGTGACTTGCCTCCAATGGTTTTCTTAGCAGATATGGATAGTGAAGATTTTGATGCTAGCTTAAAAGGTAAAAACCCATCTGATGTTTCTACTACATTAAAAGAGTATATGATGGATAACTTAACACCTGCAGAAAGAGCAGCAGTTAAAGAACCAAAGTTCTTTTACGAGGTTACTTTTAACAAGCCAGGTGGTATACCAATGCCATTAATTGTAGAGTATACATACGCAGATGGTTCTAAAGAAAATGTTACTTACCCAGCAGAAGTTTGGAGAATGAGTGACAAAGAAATTAAAAAAGTAATTTCTTCTCAAAAAGAACTAGTAGGTATAGTTGTAGATCCTAAAGCAGAAACTGCAGATATAGACACAACAAACAATACTTGGCCAGCTAAAGAAACTAAGTCTGGTTTTGATAAATTTAAAGGGAATTTGAAGAAATAGTTTCAGTCCTAAAAACATAGAAAGCTCCACACTTGTTAATTATTCAAGATGTGGGGCTTTTTTTATGGTGCAAATAAAACTTCTGATTATATTTGTAATATGTATTCAACGTTTATCTTATTTATTAGCGGAGGCGAAATTTTCTTCATTATGTTTATTGTAGTGATGGTCTTTGGCGCAGATAAAGTTCCTGACATTGCAAAGGGCTTAGGCAAAGGTATGCGTCAACTTAAAGATGCTACTGAAGATATTAAACAAGAAATTACTAAAAGCGCAGAAAAGCAAGGTATAGATACCAGTTTTACCAAAGACATTAAAGATGGTGTTACAAAGGTAAAAGATGATGTAGAAGATATTGCTGGCGTTATTAAGAGAAAGTAATTTATGTTAGATAAACTATTGCAATGGGATAGGGATATCTTTATTTACCTAAACAATCTTGGCATTGAAGAGTATGACTCTTTTTGGTCCTTTGTAACCAATATTTCTAGCTGGGTGCCATTATACTTGCTATTTTTTATTCTAATTTTTTACAAACGCCCTAAAAAACAAGCATTGGTAGATTTTGCTACCGTAGTTTTGGTGTTTTTATTTGTATTGCTGTTAACCAACTTAACTAAAGATTTTGTGGGTAGGTTAAGGCCAAGTAGTGATACTACTTTAAGTAACCTTATACGTGTAGTAACCAAAGCTCACGGTTTTAGTTTTTTCTCTGGGCACGCATCATCATCATTTTCGTTAACAACTATAGTGGTATTGGTATTAAGAGATAAGTATAAGTGGGTTTATTTTGCTTATATATGGCCTTTACTGTTTTGTATGAGCAGAATATATGTTGGTGTACATTATCCTTTAGATATTGCTGTAGGTGCTTTAGTAGGTACAGTTTCTGCTTATTTGCTTTATAAACTAAGTAAAAAGCTTACAAAACCCTACTTAGTGTAAGTCCGTCTCTAATTGGTAATAAAACGGTCTCTACCCTTGGATCATCCTTTAAACCTTTATTGTAGTCTAGTAATATTTTTGTAGTTATATCTTTTGGACTTAGTGGTTCTACTACCTTACCAGACCACAATACATTATCAGACAAAATAATACCACCAGGTCTTGTTTTGGCTAGTGCAGCTTCAAAATATTTAGGATAGCTCTTTTTTTCTGCATCAATAAAAACCAAATCAAAAGTAACCTCTAGTGTTGGTATAATATCTAAGGCATCGCCAATATGCGCATCAATCTTATCTGCAAAACCACTTTTTTCAAAATACTTTTGTTGTATATGGCTTAGTTCTTCATTAACATCTATAGTGTGTAATTTACCATTTTTACGCAAGCCTTCTGCCAAACAAATAGCAGAGTACCCTGTGTAAGTACCAATTTCTAATATATTTTCTGGAGATATAATTTTAGACAACATACTAAGTACACGTCCTTGAAAATGCCCTGTTAGCATTCTTGGTTGTATAACTTTTAAATGAGTTTCTCTAGTAAGCTCTGTTAAAACTGTAGGTTCATTTTCAGAGTTGTTAGTAATGTAGTTTTCTAGTAATGATGATAAAAAATGCATAAAAAAGTTTTTGCAAAAATAGTTATTTTGATTTCTTATTTTTGAATAAAAATTAAATAGATGCAGTTTAAAAATACTTTAGAGTTTGCCAAAGAATTAGATGTTAATGATGCTTTAAAAGGATATAGAGATCAGTTTTATTTTCCTAAAATTAATGGTAAAGATGCTATTTATTTTACAGGAAATTCTCTTGGGTTACAGCCAAAAACAGCACAAAAATTTGTAGATGATGTAATGCAAGATTGGGCACAACTTGGAGTAGAAGGGCATTTTTATGCAGAAAAATCATGGTGGGATTATCATGAGCGTTTAGCAGCGCCAATGGCTACATTATTAGGAGCAAAAACTAAAGAAGTTTGTGTAATGAATACATTAACTGTAAATCTTCATTTTTTAATGGCTTCATTTTACAGACCTACCGCTAAAAGGTTTAAAATTATTTGCGAAGAAAAAGCATTTCCATCAGACCAATATATGTTAACCAGTCAGGTTAAATTTCACGGTTTTAACCCTAAAGACACTATAGTTGAGGTTAAAAAACGAGAAGGAGAACATTTTTGGCGTACAGAAGATGTTGTGGCTAAAATTAACGAAGTAGGAGATGAGCTTGCACTTGTATTAATTGGTGGTGTAAACTATTACAACGGACAAGTTTTTGATATGGAAACTATAACCAAGGCAGGTAAAGATGTTGGTGCTTTTGTAGGTTGGGACTTGGCACACGCAGCAGGTAATATAGAACTTAAATTAAATGAGTGGAATGCAGATTTTGCATCATGGTGTAGTTACAAATATATAAATAGTGGTCCGGGTAATGCATCTGGTATTTATGTTAATGAAAAACATTTGGCAGATGATAGCATACCTAGGCTAGAAGGTTGGTGGGGATCTAAAAAAGAAACACGTTTTTTAATGAAGCCAGAATTTGAGTCTAGCCACACTGCAGACTCTTGGCAAGTAAGTAATCCACCAGTTTTGGCAATGGCTCCTTATTTAGCATCTTTAGAAATGTTTGCAGAAGTTGGTATGCCAGCTTTAATTAAAAAGAGAAATGTAATAGTAGCTTACTTAGAGTTTGTTTTGCAAGAAATAGATAAAGAAGTAGAAACAGCCAATTTTGAGATTATTACACCAAAAGAAAGAGGTACACAATTGTCTGTATTGTTACACGGGCAAGGAAAAGAGTTGTTTAATTATTTAATGAAAAACGGAGTAATAACAGATTGGAGAGAGCCAAACGTAATACGTTTAGCTCCTGCACCATTTTACTGTTCTTTTGAAGATATGTACCGTTTTGGACAAATTTTAAAAGAGGGTATTTTACAAAGTAATTAATTACTTGCTAATACTTTTTACATCTGTAAAGTAAAGTTTAAAATTGCCTTCGGCATTCTTATGGTCTAAGGCAATTTTTAATCCGTTTTGTTCTGTATAATTTTCCCAAGTAGTACTCATAGACGGTTCTGCTGCATTTGCTTTTCTGTACACCCATTCTTTAATTAAATAATCGTCTTCAAAATAAAAATCATAAGCATCACCAGGAGTGTAACCACCATCATTACCATATACAATAGTTAATTTTTGCATTGGTTTTTTACTAATTGGTGCCTCTTCATTTTTGGTAGTTGTAAATGTAATATTGTCTTTATCCCAAACAAGATTAAATGGGGCTAGCAGCCAATACTTGTCATTAATAAAACCAGCATTAGTTTTTTTAGCAATAGAGTCCATAGAAGCTCTATTGTAAGCTAACGTATCTGTTGCAGAAATGGCTAAAACATCATTGCTTTTTGTGCGCCAGTTCCAGCTACGGTTAAAGTGGTTTTCCCCGCGGTCTACGTTAAAAGTAAACTGTATTTGTGTGATGTTTTTCCAGTTTTTAAATCCGTGAGCATTAGCAACAGAATCTAAAATTGTAAGCTCTTTTTTTACAGGTTCAAGTGTTTCTTTAGGAGTAACAACGTCTTCTTTTTTAGTTTCCTTACAAGAAATAAAAAGAGTTGTAGCTAGTATAAAAGTGAATATTTTGCGCATAAGATTTAATTTTTTAACAAAGATACTATGTTTTGTAGTATGTTTTATAGATTGATGAAACGTAGCAACGTACTTTATAAATAAATTGATTATTTTTGATGTAAATAAGAAATTAGGCAATGAGTTCAAAAAAAGGTAAAGTTCAAGAAGCAATTGATGAAAAATTGTTGAATGAAAGAAAAGTGTTTTTGTGGGGAATGGTTAATGATGACTCTGCAAAGCACGTTATAGATCGTTTATTGTATTTAGATTTACAGGGAAATGAAGAAATACAGTTGGTTATAAATAGCCCAGGAGGTTACGTAACATCTGGTTTTGCTATTTATGATACTATAAAGTCTTTAAAAAGTCCTGTTTCTACAGTTTGTACTGGTTTAGCAGCATCTATGGGGTCTATATTACTTTCTGTTGGTGCTAAAGGAAGACGTTTTATACAACCACACGCACAGGTAATGATTCACCAACCAAGTGGTGGCGCAGGTGGCCAGGCTTCTAATATAGAAATACAAGCAAAAGAAATTATAAAAACTAGAGAGTTAAGTGCTAAAATCTTAGCAGATAATTGTGGTCAAGACTTTGATAAAGTGATGAAAGATTTTGACAGAGATTACTGGATGAATGCAGAAGAATCTGTAGCCTACGGAATTGTAGACGGAATTTTAGAATAAAGTTTACTAAAGTAAAAAGTCCTTCATAAAAATATAATTGTGAAGGACTTTTTTATATGTAGACGCTTAACGCGGATGTGTACTATATACGAGTTATTTGCACTGCTTAGATGCTTGTTTGCATAACTTTAACATTCGTTATCACCTCTTTATAACAAAAAATATGTCACAATCTCCAAAAGACATTGCCATAGTTGGCTCCGGATTAGTTGGTTCTTTATTAGCTATTTATTTAAGAAAAGAAGGACATAAAGTTACTGTTTTTGACAGAAGACCAGATATACGTACGGTAGAATTCTCAGGAAGGTCTATTAATCTAGCAATGAGCAATAGAGGTTGGAACGCATTGCAGCAAGTAGGCTTAGAAGATGAAATTAAAAAAATAGCCATACCGTTGTACCAGCGTGCAATGCACGTAGATGGTGTGCCTTTGTACTACCAGAAATATGGTAAAGATGATGAGGCAATTTGGTCTACATCTAGAGGGCTTTTAAATAGAAAAATGATAGACTTGGCAGAGGCCGAAGGAACAAAATTTCGTTTTTCTGAAAAAGTATGGGATGTAGATTTACCTGAGGCAAAAATTTATACAGGAGAAACAGAAAAAGGAGTTTGGGAAGAGTATAAGTTTGACTGTGTTTTTGGTTGTGATGGCGCGTTTTCACGTGTACGTCATAAAATGCAAAGACGTAGTAGGTTTGATTATTCGCAGGAATTTATAAAAGTAGGTTACAAAGAGTTGTCTATTTTACCAAATGAAGATGGTACACATAAATTAGATAAGCACTCTTTTCATATATGGCCACGTGGCAAGTTTATGTTAATAGCTATGCCAAATATAGATGGTAGCTTTACCTGTACGCTTTTTATGCCTTTTGAGGGAGATATATCTTTTGAGAGTATTACAAACAAGGCAGAGGCTAAAGATTTCTTTTCTACGCATTTTCCTAATGTTATGCCAGATTTAGATAACCTTATTGGAGATTTTTTTAAAAATCCAACTAGTGCAATGGTAACTATGAAATGCTTTCCTTGGACTTATTGGGACAAAGCAGTGCTTGTGGGCGATTCTGCGCACGCTATTGTGCCTTTTTATGGTCAGGGTATGAATGCTGGTTTTGAAGATATTTATGTGCTTGCAAATATGCTTAAAAAATATCCAGATAATTGGACACTTGCTTTTGAAGAGTATGAAAAAGAGCGTAAGCCAAATGCAGATGCTATTGCAGAGCTTAGTTACAGGAATTTTGTAGAAATGAGTAGTAAAACTGCAGATCCTATGTTTTTACTACAAAAAAAGATAGAGAAAAAATTTGCGGCAGAATACCCAGAAAAATGGTTACCTGTATATTCTAGGGTTACCTTTAGTAACAGGCCGTACGCAGAAGCGTTAGCGTTAGGGGATGAGCAAGAAGCTATAATGAAAAAGATAATGCAACTACCTAATATTGAAGAAAAATGGGATAGTGAAGAAGTTACCAACAAAATAATAGAATTGCTTAAATAAAAAAAGACCGCTAATTAGCGGTCTTTTTTTATAATCATAAAATGCTATTTCTATAATTTAGAAAACATTTTTTGCATTCTTTCATTTTCTTCTTCTGCTAATACAGGGTCTACTAAAATTCTACCACTGTGCTCATCTGTAATAATTTTTTTACGAGCAGCAATCTCTACTTGTACTTGTGGTGGTATAGTAAAGAAAGAACCTCCAGATGCACCTCTTTCAATAGGTACAACAGCTAAACCATTTTTAACATTGGTTCTAATTCTAGTATAAGCTTTTACCAAACGCTCTTCAATCTGATTTTGAAAATCTTCAGATTTTTTAAGTAAGGCTTTTTCCTCTTTTTCAGTTTCAGCTAAAATTTCGCTTAATTCACCTTTTTTGTGTTTTAAGTGAGACTCCTTAGCAGCCAAACGCTCTTTAGTGTCAGCAATAACTTGCTTCTTTTGCTCTATTTGCGCTTTAAATTCTTTAATGTTTTTTTCAGCCAATTGAATTTCTAATTCTTGGAACTCAACTTCTTTAGATAAAGAGTTAAACTCACGGCTGTTTCTTACATTTTTTTGTTGTTCAGCATATTTTTTAATTAGGCCTTTAGATTCCTCAATTAAATTTTTCTTAGCTGTTATTTCATAATTAACTGTTTCTACATCAGTTTTTAATTTGTCCAATCTAGTTTTAAGTCCTAAAACTTCATCTTCCAAATCTTCTACTTCTAACGGGAGTTCACCCCTAACGTTTCTTATCTCATCGACTCTAGAATCAATTAATTGCAAGTCATATAATGCTCTCAATTTTTCTTCTACCGTTGCTTCTTTCTTTTTTGCCATATTTTTAAAAATACTTGATAGGATTTGTAATACTCTCCGATAAAGAGATTGCAAAATTAGGAATTTTTTTTGTAAGTATCTCTACTAAAAGATTTTTTGTAAACTGCTCTGTTTCAAAGTGTCCTATATCTGCTAGTAATATTTTGTTTTCTGCCTCGTAAAATTGATGATATTTTAAGTCAGCTGTAATAAAAACATCAGCGTTTACAGCCTTTGCGGCGGCTATTGCAAAAGAGCCGCTTCCGCCTAGTACAGCTACTCTTTTTATTTTTTTATTTAATAAATTAGAGTGCCTAATACACGCTACATTCATTTTATTTTTAAGATCATTAAGAAAATCTACCTCATTTAAGGCGTTTTCTAGTTCACCAATCATTCCCATACCAATATTTTGGTTTGTATTTTCTAGGGTGGTTATTTCATAGGCAACCTCTTCATAAGAGTGGTTTTTTAGTAAAGTTTGTACAATTTGCTTTTCTTTTGCTTTTTCAAAAGTTACGTTAATTTGTACTTCTTCATCAGTTTCTGTTTTGCCAATTTGGCCAACTGTTGGGTTGGCATTTTGGTTAGGTTTAAAACTGCCTATACCTACGGTAGTAAAACTACAGTTGCTATAATTACCAATATTACCTGCTCCTGCAATAAATAATGCTTCTTTTATTTTGTCAACTTCGTTTTTAGGTGCGTAAGTAGTTAACTTTTTTATTGTACCTTTTTGTGGTATTAATATGTTGGTGTTGGTAAGTCCTAAAACTTCACAAATTTTTGCATTTACACCTTTGTTACTATTGTCTAAGGCAGTGTGCATACTATAAATTGCAATATCATTTTTTATAGCTTTTAAAACCACACGCTCTACGTAATTAGCACCAGTAATTTTTTTTAGACCAGAAAAAATAATAGGATGAAAACTTACTATTAAATTACAATTTTTAGCAATTGCCTCATCTACAACATTTTCTAATGTGTCTAAAGTAACCAATACGCCAGTAACTTTTGTGCTAGCGTTACCAATTAATAGGCCTACATTATCAAAATCTTCTGCGTAATTTAGCGGCGCAAAATCTTCAATAATGTTTGTAATATCTTTTACAGTCATTTTTGATTGCTTTTATGAATATCAAAGATAAAATATTTACTTTCGTTCTTATGCAACTACTCAGAAAATTAGCATTTCCTTTTTCTTTACTCTACGGACTAGTAGTTTATTTGCGTAATTATTTGTTTAATGTTGGTGTGTTTTCTTCAGTATCATTTAAAACGCCAACCATTTGCGTAGGTAATTTAAGTGCTGGTGGTACTGGAAAAACACCTATGATAGAGTTGTTAATACACAACTTGCAAAACCAATATAAACTGGCTGTTTTAAGTAGGGGGTACGGAAGAAAATCTAAAGGTTTATTAATAGCAAACAGCACAACTAGTGTGGAAGAATTGGGAGATGAACCTTATCAAATATACAAGAAATACCCTGCTGTTACAATGGTTGTAGATGGCAACCGTAGAAACGGAATTGCAACCTTAGAAAAGCAAATAAAGCCAGATATTATTTTGTTGGATGATGCATACCAGCATAGAAAAGTTAAGCCAACATTTTCTATACTACTTACTGCATACGGTAACCTATATAAAGATGATTGGTATTTGCCAACTGGCAATTTACGTGATGCTAAAAACGAAGCAAAACGTGCTAACGTAATAATTGTAACTAAATGTCCTGGTGCTATAACTGCAAAAGAACAGCAATTGATACAGCAAAAACTTAAGCCTAAAAAACACCAGCAGTTATTGTTTGCAATATTAAGTTATGCTACTACATTAAAAGGGTATAAGTCTCCGTTAACAATAAACAATTTAAAAGATAAAAAGATAACTTTAGTTACAGGTATAGCAAACCCTAAGCCTTTGGTAAATTTTTTAAGTACACAAGGGCTAGATTTTGAGCATTTAGCGTATAAAGATCATCATTTTTTTACAGATGCAGAAATAGCAAACTTTGCAAGTAAACCATTTGTAATAACTACAGAAAAGGACTTTGTAAGACTGCAGGGTAAGTTAAGTAATTTATGTTATATAGAAGTGCAGCACCAAATATTACATGAGGAAAAAACAAAACTATTAAACAGTATAAAAAATATTGTTAGGTAATTTTTTTATTGAAGATATTTTCTCCTATTTTTTGATAAAAGTAATCTGGTTTAAAAGGCTTGGTAACAATATCATCACAACCAGCCGCGTAAAAATTCTCTACACTGTCATCTAAAGAAATAGCGGTAAGTGCAATAATAGGAATTTCAGAGTCAAACTTTCTAATCTCAATAGTAGCTTCTACACCACTTATACCTGGCATATGAATATCCATTAAAATAGCGTCATAAGTGTTATTTTGGGCAAGCTCTATGGCTTCTGTACCATTATTAGCAATGTCACTAGCCATTCCTTTTTTAGAAAGCATTTTTTTAGTAATTACTTGGTTTATTTTGTTGTCTTCTACAATAAGTAGTTTTAACCCTTCAAAAATAAACTCTTGTGGTATGTACTCATCTTCAGTATTACTTGCGCCTTTGTCTTTGCAAACAAGTTCTATTTCAAAGCTAAATATAGAGCCAACTCCTTTTGTGCTTTCTAAATGTATAGTGCTCCCAAATAAATTTAATAAGTTTTTTACAATTGTTAAGCCAAGACCTGTACCACCGTATTCTCTATTAATTTGTATAGATCCTTGTTCAAAACTATCAAAAATATTTTCTTGTAATTCATTAGATATTCCTATTCCAGTATCCTTTACTTCAAAATAAATAGTACAAATATCTTCAACTTTTTTAAGCTCATTAATGGTAACAGTAACCTCGCCATTTTTGGTGAATTTTATAGCGTTACCAATTAAATTTATTAGTATTTGTGATATTTTGATAGGGTCTCCTAAATGGGCTCTAGATATTTTTTTGTCTATGACCAAATTAAGTTTTGTATTGTTAGATTTTGCACTTTGTTGTAGAGAATCTATAACATCTTTTATAGTTTTTCTTAGGCTAAACTCAATTTGTAAAGTTTCTAATTTTTGAGCATCAATTTTGTTAACCTGTAGTATATCATTTATAAAATTTAAAAGGTAATCTCCAGAAAATTTAAGTGATTTTAAATGCTCTTTTTGATTTTCAGTAGGGTTTTCTTCTAATAGTAAATTGGTTAAACCGGTAACTGCATATAATGGTGTACGTAGTTCATGACTTACTGTAGATAAAAAATTGGTTTTAGCTTCCATAGCTTTAACCGCTTCATCTTTAGCAATTTCTAACTCTTTATTTGTTTTTTGTAGTAAATTATTTGTTTTAATTTTTATTTGATTGTTTCTGTATAATGAAATTGCCAATAAAGAAATGATAGCTAAAATGGCAAAAGCAACAATATTTGTGCTCTCAGACCTATTTATAGATGCTTCTTGCTCTAAATTTTTATCTAATAAAGTTTTTACATCTTGCTCTAATCCTTCAATATGTATATCATTTGCGGTTCTTTCACTGGCTTTACTTGCGGTTATACCGTATAATGAATCTTTTAAATGAATTAGGTTTTTATTAAAAATTAAAGCTGTGTTGTAGTCTTTAATATCTTCATAAGCTTTGCCAACTAGAGTATTAATTTCTAGCATTTCATTTATAAAACCATTTTTTTTAGCAATTGGTAATGCTTCTAATCCAAATTTTATGCAATCTTCAGGATTGTCAAAAGAATTAATTTTTGCTAAACCTAGGTAGCCTTGAGTTGTAAAGTAATCTTTTTCATAAATATCTGAGTTTACAACAAGTGCATTGTAAAATCTAGATGCTTTTAAAAAATTTGTTTTTTGAAAGTTGATGTTAGCCTGGGTTAAAACTATACGGTTAAGTAAATTACGATCATTACTTAGTTGTTTTGCTTCTGATAATTTTTCTTCGGCCTGAAAATTATTTTTATCTAAGTATAAGTAAATAGCCTCTAGATATTTGCTTTCACTAGAGCCGTATGGGTAGGCTATGTTTTTTAATAAAACTCTTGTTCTGTCCCAATAAAACTTAGATCTGGGTACATTGTTTAGTTCTAAATATAAAAATGCATATTTATGAAAACAATCTATTAACCCTTTTTCATCTTCTTTTTTTTCTGCGTAATCGGCAGCTTTTTGTATGGCCTCTAATGCAGATTTTATGTTGTTTTGATTTTTGTTTTTACGAGCAACAGAAAAGTAATAATCTAAATCTTTAAACGCAGTTGGAGATTCTTGAGCAATTGCACAAGAAAACAGTAAGCAACTAAAAATTGCAGTAAGTACTGTTTTAAATATTAGATTATGTTTTACTTTTTTCAAATATATTTTTTTTGAACCAACAAATTTATGAGGTCAATAATTCTACTGCTGTATCCAGACTCATTATCATACCAACCAATGACCTTTACCATTTTACCAATAACAGAAGTCATCTGAGAATCAAACGTACAAGAATAAGAACTATTGTTTACATCAATAGAAACAATAGGATCTTCGGTGTAATACAGTATTTTTTTTAAGTTGTTGTCTGCGTGGTACTTAAATGCGTTGTTTATTTCTTGTATAGAGGTTTCTTTTTTTACATTAAAGGTAATATCTGTTAATGAGCCATTTGGCACCGGTACTCTAATGCCACAACCTCCAATAACTTCTGCTAACTCTGGAAATATTTTAGTTAAAGCTCTGGCAGCACCAGTTGTAGTTGGTATTATAGATTGCCCTGCAGCTCTTGCTCTACGTAAATCTCTATGAGGCTGGTCATGCAGACTTTGATCTGTAGTGTAAGAGTGTATGGTTGTAATATACGCTTGCTCTATACCACATAAGTCGTTAATAACTTTTACCATAGGAGCCGCATTATTTGTTGTGCATGATGCATTAGATATAATGTGGTCTTCTGCTGTTATGTCTGTATGATTTATGCCGTAAACTATCATTTTTATAGCATTATCTGCTGGCGGAACTGATAAAATAACCTTATTGGCTCCGTTTTTTAAATGATAATTTAGCTCTTTTTGAGTTTTAAATTTACCTGAAGACTCTATAACTAAGTCTACATTGCTATTGTGCCAAGGAATATCTTTAGGCGTGCTAGCATTTGTTAAATTTATAGTGTTACCGTTTACTACAATAGTATTTTCTGTATTAGATATATTTTCATTAAAAATACCGTGTACACTATCATACTTTAATAAGTGAGCTAATGTTTTAGCATCTGCCAAATCATTAATAGCTACAACATTTAAGTTTGGGTATTGGTTTAATAACCTAAATAAGGTACGGCCAATTCTGCCGAAACCGTTAATACCAATGTTTATTTTTTTCATTTTAAATACGAAAAAATAATGCTTAATAAAAAGCAGTTTTAGCTACTTGTATGTAGGCTAAAATTAGTTAATATGTTTGTGTGCTTTGTATGATGAGCGAACCAGTGCGCCACTCTCTACGTGTCTAAAACCCATTTCTAGTCCTAGTTCTTCATATTTTTTAAATTGCTCAGGTAAAATAAACTCTTTTACAGGAAGGTGTTTTTTAGAAGGTTGTAGGTATTGGCCAATAGTTACAACATCTACATTTGCAGCTCTAAGGTCTTCCATAACCTTAATAACCTCTTCTTCTTGTTCTCCTAAGCCTAGCATAATACCAGATTTAGTTCTTCTGGCTCCGTTATCCTTTAAATAACGCAGTACATCTAAACTTCTCTCGTATTTAGCTTGTATGCGCACTTCTCTAGTTAGTCTTTTTACAGTTTCCATATTATGAGAAACTACTTCTGGACCAACTTCTATAATGCGGTCTAGGTGAGTGCCTATTCCTTGAAAATCTGGAATAAGAGTTTCTAAAGTTGTTTCTGGGTTCATTCTTCTTATGGCCTTTACAGTTTCTGCCCATATAATAGATCCCATATCTTTTAAATCGTCCCTGTCTACAGATGTAATAACAGCATGTTTAATGCTCATTATTTTAATAGAACGTGCTACTTTTTCTGGTTCTTCCCAATCTACATCTTCCGGTCTTCCTGTTTTTACACCGCAAAATCCGCATGATCTTGTACATACGTTACCAAGAATCATAAATGTAGCTGTGCCTTCTCCCCAACATTCTCCCATATTAGGACAACTACCTGATGTGCATATAGTGTTAAGGCTGTATTTGTCTACTAAACCTCTTAACTGTGTGTACTTTTTACCAGTAGGTAGTTTTACTCGTAACCATTTTGGTTTTCCCTTAGGCGGTTTTACGTTATCTACAGTGTTAATACTCATAAAAATATTTTGTACAAATATACAAACAAAATAGCGTTAGTTATAATAGAGTAGAGGTCAAGATTTTGGTTTTGCTGTTATAATTTGAGCAAGTAGTTTTTTTGCGCGTAGTAGTTTTACTTTTACACTATTTATAGGTTCATTAAGCTCGGTTGCAATATCTGCATAGCTTAATTCATTAAAATAACGCAAGTTTATAATTCTTTGGTAAGCAGGTTTTAGCTTTTTTATGTCTTGTAAAAGATTGGCTAAATTTTGTTCTATTATTAATTGGTCTTCTATGGTAGGTGCATCATCTAATACTTTTATAACATCATCATTGCCATAATTCATATTTTCAAGTACGCTACGCTTTCTTTTTCTAAATAAATCTACGTGTAAATTTTTACCAATAGTAATTAACCAAGTTTTAAACTTGTAGTTACCATCATAGGTGTTTATTTTATCAAAAGCTTTAGAGAAAGTTTGTATTGTTAGGTCTTCTGCGTCGTTTTCGTTTTCGGTTCTTACAAGTAAAAAGCCGTAAACATCGTTCCAAAAGGCGTCTAAAAGGTTGCTAAAAGCAATTTGGTTACCTGCTTTAGCTTTGGTTAAGTTGGCGTTAAGTTCTTCTTCAGATAATTTCATAAAAAAAGGCAAATTTTCATTTGCCTATTGTATTTCTGTTGATGCCTCCATTTTGCAATCTTGCTCCGCAGGTAGTTTGCCGCACATACCGCAAGCTTGTCCGTCTTTATTTAAAAAAGGACTTTGGCTAGCACACGTCCCTGCAAATTTGCCATCTTTCTTTGCCCAAATTTTAATTGCAATTCCTGCAAAACCAAGACTAAGAAGGCCTATGGTTAATAAAACTAGTTTCATAATTAAATTTTAAGCAAAGATACTAATTATAGCTTTTATATGTATACACTTTAACGTTAGTTTGCGTATGATATATTAGCTACAATATTTTCTACTGTTGGTGTTTTGTTACCACCTTTAGGTTCTATTGTAATATAACCCATTGCATTTTCTCCGTAAGGTAATGCTAGTAATTTGTCTTTATCTGTAATGTCTTTAATTATACCAATATTAATCATTTTACCATCTACTTCTGCCCACATTTGTAAACATTGGTCTTCTGGTAAATTAGGTATGTTTTTTACATTTATGTATGATAATTTTTTAACAGGGTTAATGTAAGCAACAGCTTTTAATTCTTTAGCTTTTGTGTTGCCTTTTACATTGTACCTTTTTGTTTTAGGGTTGTTAAGTACAATAAATTGGTTTCTAACATCCTCTAATTGTTGTTTCATATTGTTTTCAATAGTCTTCATTTTATTGTTAACAATAGTGTTTTCTTCTTGTAACGATTTGTTTTGATTCCAGAAGAAGAAAGAAGCAGCTGCAAAAACAAAAGCTAATGAACAAGCAATAGCAATGTACCTGTAAAATTTACTGTGCGATTTTTTCTCTGCTTTTACTCTTTCAAGAATTTTGTTTTTTAAACCATCTGGAGCATCAATAGCATGTAGTTTTGCAAAAATTTCTAAATTTTCTTGCAACTCGTTGTACGTTTTGCTTACCTCTGGGTACATAGCTATGTAGCGCTCTACCCTAAGCGTTTCTTCTGTAGTTGTAGTATCTAAAAGATACTTTTCTAGAAGATCTGATTCTAAGAATTTTTTTATTTTATCTGTCATAACAAAAATGATATAAGTATTGTTAATGCGGTAGAACCGTATATTTTCTTTAATTCTCTTAGTCCAATTTTTAATCTAGACTTAATAGTTCCTAAAGGAATATTTAATTCTTCGCTAGCCTCTTGTTGGGTCATCCCTTCAAAAAATAAGGCTTCAAGGACAATTTTATATTTAGACTCTAACTTGTGTAAGTTATCTTTAACATCCATAAGTTCTGGTCTAGTGCTTTCTGTACCTAAATTATATACGTCTGAAACGTCTATTTGGATTTCCTTATCTGATTTTGTGTTTACACTTCTAAGTTTGTCTATAGCTGTATTACGGGTAATTCTAAATAACCACGTAAATAGTTTAGCCTTAGAGGAGTCATAAGAGTCTGCTTTTTTCCAAATTTTCACAAAACTTTCTTGTAGTACGTCCTGTGCTAAGTCTTCATCTCTAACAACTTTGTTAGCCACACCAAATAAAGTATCACCATAATGGTCGTACAATAAAGATATTGCTTTTTCATCTCTATCTTGTAGTAATTCTACAATATGTTTTTCAAGTAGTGTACTCATTCTAGTTGTGTTACGCTATTTCTGTAAATTTTTTTTACACTGCGGCATCCAAATATACATTTACTAACGTATATAGTTAAACGCAAGATTACAAAAATGATTGCGATAATTAAAATATTTACAACTTAAGTAGGCAGCTGGTTACTGCCACTTATTTTTGGTTAGTTTGGTTTGGTATAACCCCTGTTCCATTTTGGTTTCAGGGGTTATTTTATGATATTAACTTCTGCTTCTATCTGAATGTTAAACTTCTCTAAAACAGAATTTTGTATTTTTTTTGATAGCTCAAGAATTTCATTTCCTGTAGCATTACCATAGTTAACTAAAACTAGCGCTTGGTTTTTGTGTACGCCAGCATCTCCATATCTTTTTCCTTTAAATCCGCATTGTTCTATAAGCCAGCCAGCTGGTATTTTGTACGTATTGTCTGGCAGGGCGTAAAACGGAGCATCAGGGTTATTTTGGCTAAAGTTATCAAAAATTAATTTGTCTACTATTGGGTTCTTAAAAAAGCTGCCGCTATTTCCAATTTCAGCCGGATTTGGCAGTTTACTTTTTCTAATAGCTATAACAGCATCAGAAACATCTTTAATAGTAGGTTTTGTAATATTGTTTTTTTGTAGTTCTGTTTTTATTGCACCATAAGATACCTTTAAATTATGGTCTTTTTTGGTTAGTTTTAAAACTACAGATGTAATAATGTATTTGCCTTTTCCTTCATTTTTAAAGAAAGAATCTCGGTAGCCAAATTTACATTCTTCTTTGGTAAAGCTGTGTATTTCTCCGCTTTTTATATGTAATGCATTACAGCTTACAAAGGAGTCTTTTAGTTCTACGCCATATGCACCAATGTTTTGTATAGGAGCAGTACCTGTATTACCTGGTATTAGAGACATATTTTCTAGTCCGCCATAGTTATGGTCTAAAGACCAAAGTACAAGATTATGCCAATTTTCACCTGCCATAACATTTAGCCATACATTGGCACTATCTTCTTTACTAATGCTTATGCCTTTAATAGCAATGTGTATAACCAAAGCATTAATATTAGTGGTAATAAGCATATTGCTACCACCACTAATAATAAATTTGTTTGGGTAATTTGGTAATGCTACAGCTTCTTTTAACTCTTCTACGGAAGTTACCTCGCAGAAGTATGATGCTTTAGCGTCTATACCAAATGTATTGTATTCCTTTAATGATATGTTTTCTTTAATAACCATTAATCTTGGTATACAGCTAAAGCTTCTTTTAAGATGTTTACGGCTCTTTTTAAGCTTTCTTTATCTAAAACGTATGCTATTCTTATTTGGTTTTTGCCTAAACCTTTTGTAGCGTAAAAGCCAGCAGCAGGTGCAACCATAACAGTTTCATTATTAATATTAAAATCTTCTAAAAGCCACTGAGCAAATTTATCTGCGTCTTTAATAGGTAATTCTGCTATGCAATAAAAAGCTCCTTGTGGTTTAGCAACACGTACGCCTTTTACTTTTTCTAATTCTGTTATTAATATGTTTCTGCGTTCTACATATTCTTCAATAACATTTGTAAAATAACTATTAGGTGTTTCTAAAGCAGCTTCACTAGCAATTTGTGCATATGTTGGCGGAGATAGTCTTGCTTGTGCAAATTTAAGAGCTGTTTTTACAAGTTCTTTGTTTTTAGAAACAAGGCACCCAATACGAGCACCACACATACTATATCTTTTAGAAACAGAATCTACAATTATTGCATTTTCCTCTAAACCTTCTTCCTGTAAAATAGAGTAGTGCTCTTTACCGTCATATGTAAACTCTCTGTATACTTCATCTGCAATTAAAAACAAATTGTGTTTTTTTACAATTGCAGCTAGTTTTTTTATTTCTTCTTTACTGTATAAATAACCAGTTGGATTGCCTGGGTTACAAATTAAAATTGCTTTAGTTTTAGAAGTTATTAATTTTTCAAATTCTTCTATAGGTGGTAATGCAAAGTTATTTTCTATTTTAGATACTACAGGAACAACATGTACACCAGCTGCAGTTGCAAAACCGTTATAGTTTGCATAAAAAGGTTCTGGTATAATAATTTCATCATCAGCATCAGCAATGCTACCCATTACAAAGGCTAAAGCTTCAGAGCCTCCAGTTGTTACAATAATTTCTTGTGCGGTAACATTAATATGCTGCTTTTTATAATACGCAGCTATTTTTTCTCTATATGTTTCAGACCCCTCTGTTCTGCTATAGGCAATAACATCTAATGTATTATTTTTTACTGCATCTAAAGCTACTTGGGGAGTTTTAATATCTGGCTGACCAATATTTAAGTGAATAACATTTATTCCTTTTTTCTTAGCGTTTTCTGCATAAGGTACCAATTTACGAATTGGTGATTCTGGCATTGCTAGCCCTTTTGTTGAAATTGATGGCATAAAAAAATATTTTAGGCAAAAATGAGAAATACAAGCATAGAAAACAACACCATAATGCTTAATTTTTATCTATTTAAGACCATAAATTAAGTAGGTTAACATTTTTTTTTGTATTTTATATGGGTATATGCTGAAAATCAGTACCAATGAAACTAAAAGCTTTAATTTTTTGTATGCTTTTTTCAATAGTTTCTGGAGCTCAAACTTTTGAGTTGCCAGAAGGTAAAAAGTATGAGAAAATTAAGTTTAAACTAGTAAATAACCTT
This sequence comes from Cellulophaga geojensis KL-A, assembly GCF_000568425.1. Classification (NCBI taxonomy): domain Bacteria; kingdom Pseudomonadati; phylum Bacteroidota; class Flavobacteriia; order Flavobacteriales; family Flavobacteriaceae; genus Cellulophaga; species Cellulophaga geojensis. The sequence continues at coordinate 65,156 of NZ_ARZX01000017.1, read as the reverse complement.
ATTGTTTTACCAGCAAAAATTAATGGAGCTCAGTTTACCTTTATATTAGATACTGGGGTAAGTAAGCCTATTCTGTTTAATTTTGCTGATCAAGATTCTGTAGATATTAAAAATGTATCAGAAATTACAATAAGAGGATTAGGTGGTGGTGAGCCAATAAAAGCGTTAAAATCTACAGGAAACTTATTAGAACTAAACTCTTTTAAGAATGCCAATCAATTGGTATATATAGTTTTAGATAAAGACTTAAACTTTTCTCCTAAATTAGGAATGCCTGTACACGGAATTTTGGGGTATGACTTTTTTAAAAATCATATTGTAGAAATTAACTATACAAATACCTTTATTAAGGTGCATAACCCTAAAAATTATAAACAATCTAAAAATAAGAAAATAGAATACTTACCACTAAGTTTAGAGCGTAAAAAGGCTTACATAGAGGCTAAAGCACTAGTTAAAAAAAATACTGTGCCTGTTAAATTACTTATAGATACAGGTAGTAGTGATGCTGTTTGGCTTTTTGAGAATAAAATAAAAGGTATTTCTATACAGCATAAATATTTTGAAGATTTTTTAGGGAAAGGGTTAAGTGGAGATATATATGGTAAAAGGACCAAAATAGATCAGTTTAAGTTAGGAAGTTATGTTATTAAGGATACAAAAACAGCTTTTCCAGATAGTATTTCTGTAAAATACTTAACTAAAAAAGGAGAACGTAATGGTAGTGTTGGAGGAGAAGTCTTAAAACGATTTAATTGGGTTTTTGACTATCCTAATAAACAAGTTTCTTTCAAAAAAAATTCTAACTACAAAAAGCCATTTTGGTTTAGAACTAGTGGTATGGCTTTACAACATGGTGGTTTGCGCTATATTAAACAAAGTAGGGTAAATGCAAAAAAAGGTCTTGGTAATGTAAGTAATAATAGTTTTGCTTCTAATGTAACTGTTAGTTATGATAATGAAGTTGTAATAAGCTTAGTGCCGCAAATAGTTGTGTCAAACCTTAGAGAAGGGAGTCCTGCTAAAGATGCTGGCTTAAAAATAGGAGATGTTATATTAGAAGTAAATAAAAAAGAAGCACACAAATATAAGCTACAAGAGTTAACGCATATGGTAGATGATTTGCCAGGTAAAAAAGTAGTGGTGCTAGTAGAGCGTAGAGGAGAAAGGCTACTTTTTAACTTGCGTATTAAAAATTTATTTAAATAAAAAAGGCACTCTAAAAATAGAGTGCCTTTTGTTTATTGTGGTGTGTTGTAATTATTGTGCTACCGATTTAGCTTCTACAAGTTCACCTTTTATTTTTAAAACCTTAGTTGGCGTTTCTGCATTAGAAATAACAGTAATTGCTTTTCTAATAGGCCCTGCAGGTCTTTTAGTGTCGTATTTTACTTCAATTACACCAGTTTTACCAGGCATAATAGGCTCTTTTGGTTTTTTAGGAATAGTACATCCACAGCTAGAGTTTACCTTGCTAATAATTAAAGGAGCATCTCCAGTATTTGTAAATTCAAAAACTCTAACACCGTTACCACCACGTTCAACTTTTCCGTAGTCTACAGTTTCAGTTTTAAATTCAATTTTAGCCTTTTTGTCTTGTGCACTTAGGTTAAATGCTAGTAGGCCAACAAATAATACTAATACTATCTTTTTCATCATTTTGGGTTTAAATTAAGATCAAATATACTATTTACTATTTAACCTTTAAAAATTCTTTTGTTATGTGATAACGTTACTTATTTTTGTTTCGTATTTAAACACAGTAAAAATCCTTAATTTTTCTTTAAATTTGCAGGCTTTATTGTTAAAATTAAATACTCACGCTAAGAGTAAAACAAAAACTATACCAAAGAATGGAACTTGCATCAAAATACGATTCTCAAAAATCTGAAAACCAGTGGTATGACTATTGGTTAAAACATAAATATTTTCATTCTACTCCAGATGACAGAGAGCCATATACCATTGTAATACCACCGCCAAATGTTACAGGTGTGTTACATATGGGGCATATGTTAAATAACACAATACAAGATGTTTTAATACGTAGAGCTCGTTTACAGGGTAAAAACGCATGCTGGGTTCCTGGTACAGATCATGCATCTATAGCAACAGAAGCAAAAGTTGTAGCTAAATTAAAAGAAAAGGGAATTAATAAGGCCGACTTAACAAGGGAGGAGTTTTTAAAGCATGCTTGGGATTGGACAGATGAGTATGGAGGCGTTATTTTAGATCAACTTAAAAAATTAGGATGTTCTTGTGACTGGGACCGTACGTCTTTTACTATGGATGACCATATGTCTGCATCTGTAATAAAAGTTTTTGTTGATTTATACAACAAAGGAAAAATATACCGTGGTTACCGTATGGTTAACTGGGATCCTGAGGCACAAACTACCTTGTCTGATGAAGAGGTTATTCATGAAGAAAAACAAGGGAACCTTTATTATATCAATTATAAAATTGAAGGATCTGAAGATACTTTAACTATTGCAACTACACGTCCTGAAACTATTTTTGGTGATACTGCAATATGTATAAACCCAAATGATGAGCGTTTTACTCATTTAAAAGGTAAAAAAGCAATTGTACCAATAGTAAATAGAGTTATACCTATTATAGAGGATGAGTATGTAGATCTTGAGTTTGGTACTGGTTGTTTAAAAGTTACGCCTGCTCATGATGTAAATGATAAAAATTTAGGTGATAAGCATAACTTAGAAGTGGTAGATATTTTTAATGCAGATGCTACTTTAAATAGCTTTGGTTTGCATTATGAAGGTAAAGATAGGTTTGTTGTTCGTAAAGAAATATCTAAAGAGTTAGAAGAAAAAGGTTTTTTAGTTAAAACAGAGCAACACTTAAACAAGGTTGGTACATCAGAACGTACTAAAGCAGTAATAGAGCCAAGATTGTCGGATCAGTGGTTTTTAAAGATGGAAGAGTTGGCTAAGCCAGCTATAGAGGCTGTACTTGGAGATAATGCTGAGGTTAAATTGTTTCCTAAAAAGTTTGAGAATACTTACCGTCACTGGATGGAAAATATTAGAGATTGGAATATTTCTCGACAGTTATGGTGGGGACAGCAAATACCAGCTTACTATTTTGGAGACGGTAAAGATGATTTTGTTGTAGCAGAAAATAAAGAAGATGCGCTAAAATTAGCTCAAGAAAAATCTGGTAACACGGCATTAACGGCAGAAGATCTACGTCAGGATGAAGATGCATTAGATACGTGGTTTTCTTCTTGGTTGTGGCCAATGAGTGTTTTTAATGGTGTTTTAGAACCAGAAAACGAAGAAATTAAATACTACTACCCAACAAACGACTTAGTTACTGGTCCGGATATTTTATTCTTCTGGGTTGCACGTATGATAGTTGCTGGGTATGAATATAAAGATCAAAAACCTTTTGAAAACGTTTACTTAACTGGCTTGGTTAGAGATAAACAAAGATGTAAAATGTCTAAATCATTAGGAAATTCTCCTGATGCTCTTAAGTTAATTGAAGAGTACGGTGCAGATGGGGTTAGAGTAGGACTTTTGTTGAGTTCTGCTGCTGGTAACGATTTAATGTTTGATGAAGCCCTTTGCCAACAAGGTAAAAACTTTGCGAATAAAATATGGAACGGATTTAGATTAATAAAAGGGTGGGAGGTAGCAGATATAGCACAACCTGAAGCATCTAAAATTGGACTAGAGTGGTACAATGCTAAGTTTAATAAAACATTGTTAGAGATTGAAGACCATTTTAGTAAATACCGTATTTCAGATGCATTAATGGCAATTTATAAATTGGTTTGGGATGATTATAGCTCTTGGTTGTTAGAAATTGTAAAACCAGCCTACCAGCAACCAATAGATAGAACTACGTATAATGCTTTAATTACAGTTTTTGAACAAAACTTAAAATTATTACATCCGTTTATGCCATTTTTAACTGAAGAAGTTTGGCAACATATAGAGGATCGTAAACCAGAGCAAGCATTAGTTGTGGCACAATGGCCAGAGCAACAAAAGGTAGATGAAGCTGTAATTGCGAATTTTGATTTTGCAGCCGAAGTTGTGTCTGGAGTAAGAACCATAAGAAAGGAGAAAAACATACCAATGAAAGAAGCTTTAGAGTTATCTGTGTTAAATGCAGAAAATGTATCTAAAGAGTGGGATGTTGTTATTGCTAAGCTTACTAATGTTTCTTCAATTTCTTATACAGATGCAGCTGTAGATGGGGCACTATCTTTTAGAGTAAAATCTAATGAGTATTTTATACCAATGGTTGGCGCAATAGATATTGAAGCAGAAATAAAAAAGATTGAAGAAGAGTTAAAATACACTAAAGGCTTTTTAATTTCTGTACAAAAGAAACTAAGTAATGAGCGTTTTGTAAACAATGCACCAGAAAAGGTTATTGAAATAGAGCGCAAAAAACAAGCAGATGCTGAAGCAAAAATTGAAACTTTAGAAAAAAGCTTAAAAGGTTTGCAGTAAGCCTTTATGGTTGATAAATATGCAAAAGCTACTCTGTACAGAGTAGCTTTTTTTGTTAAAAACAGCAATGTAAGACGTTTGTTTTTTTTTAGTATATTTGAGTAAACCAGACATTTATGATTAGCTATACCACTGCTCTTTTATACGCTATTCCGTTTTTTATGATTTTAATGGCCTTAGAAATAGGCTACGGATATTTTGTTAAAAAACAAATGTATACGGTTTTAGATACCGTATCTAGTATAAGCTCTGGTTTTACTAATATTATAAAAGATTCTTTGGGTATAGGTTTGTTAATTGTTTCTTATCCGTATTTAGAACGTAATTTGGCATTGGTTAATATCGGTAATTCATGGGAGGTTTGGGTACTTGGTTTTATATTTATAGATTTTGCTGGTTACTGGAATCATAGATTGAGTCATAAAATCAATATTTTTTGGAATCAACACGTAATTCATCATAGTAGTGAAGAGTTTAATTTGTCTTGTGCATTGCGACAATCAATTTCTAATTTAATTGGATATGTACCTTTATTGTTGCTTCCTGCAGCTCTTCTGGGAGTTCCAGAACAAGTAATTGCTGTTTTAGCACCGTTGCATTTGTTTGCTCAATTTTGGTATCATACAAGGCATATAGGTAAGTTGGGTTGGTTAGAGTATGTAATTGTTACGCCATCTCAGCATAGAGTACACCATGCAATTAATCCGGAATATATAGATAAAAATTTAGGTCAGATTTTTAGTTTCTGGGATCGTTTGTTTGGTACTTTTCAAGAAGAGTTAGATGATGTTCCACCGCAATACGGAGTTTTGAAACCTGCAGCAACATGGAATCCTGTTCACATAAATTTTCAGCACTTTTGGAGATTAGTAAAGGATGCTTGGTATACGAAAAATATATGGGATAAAATTAAAATTTGGTTTATGCCAACAGGGTGGAGGCCGGCAGATGTGAAAGAAAAATATCCAATAGCAATTATTGAAGATGTGTATGCTTTTAAGCGTTATACTACAGAAGCTTCTAAATTATTTAAAGGATATATTCTTTTTCAGATGTTTGCTACATTAGGACTTATGCTTTTTTTGTTTTACAATTTTGAAAACATAGGGTTTGGTGCAGCTTTGCTTTACGGAGCATTTATTTTTGTTGGTGTATATGGTTATACCACCTTAATGGATAGAAAAAAATATGCATTAACTATAGAGGTAGTAAGGAGTATGTTAGGAGTAGCCTATTTAATAATTCAAAATGGTTGGTTTGGAATGCAAACATATTTTGCAGGAGCAACAAGTGTAATGTTAAGCTATTTTTTAATAACAATAACGGCAGCAGTATATTTTACGTTGTTAGAAAAAGAGTTTTTTAATAATGAAATTGTGGCTTAATTAAGCTTTATCCTTAATTTCTTTGTTCACCAACTTTATATAATTTTTCATAGCCTGTTTAGGCGTTAAGTTTTTTGCTTGTATTAAAGCATTAGCTTTAAAAGCATTAATTAAAGGGGTTCTACTACCTGGGTTATCAAAGTTTTTGTGTGCTATACGGTAATATGCATACAGTTTTAAAAGTAAATCTGCAGGTAATGGTTCTGTATAGTTATTAACGTGCTCTACAGACTCTAAAAACTCTTTATGTAATTTGTCATTAGTCATTTTGGCTTGGTAATGTAGCAATACAAGTTTTAGCACCAATAACTTTTTGGTTTAATTTAACAGTAACCACAGTATCTAATGGTAAAAAAATATCTACTCTAGATCCAAATTTTATAAAACCAGCATCTTCACCTTGGTGTACACTGTCACCAACTTTAGCATAGTTTACAATTCTTTTAGCTAAAGCACCAGCAATTTGTCTGTATAAAATATCTCCAAATTTAGGCGTGTTTATTACAACAGTAGTACGTTCATTTTCTGTACTTGCTTTTGGGTGCCATGCAACTAAATATTTTCCAGGGTGGTATTTAGAATATTTAATAGAACCAGATGCAGCGTACCTTGTAACATGTACGTTAACAGGAGACATAAATATAGATATTTGCTTACGCTTACCTTTAAAATATTCTGGCTCTTCTACTTCTTCAATAACTACAACTTTACCATCTACAGGAGCTAAAATATCATCAAAAGTTCTTTTTACTTTTCTTTTAGGGTTTCTAAAGAACTGTAGTATCAATATTAAAAAAACAAGGGCAACAACTTGTAGTCCTATTTTTAACCAGTTTAGTGTAACAAAATACTCTGCAGATACAATTGCTGCAACTACTAAAATAAAGGTAATGATGATAATTTTTTGTCCCTCTTTATGAAACATGTGAAAATATAATTAATGTTAAAAATGCAAATGGAGCAGCAAAGACTAAACTGTCTAAACGGTCCCAAATTCCTCCGTGTCCTGGTAATATTGCTCCGCTATCTTTTACCTTAGCTTTTCTTTTAAATTTAGATTCTATTAAGTCTCCTAAATTGCCAGTTACAACTATTACGGTTGCTAATATAAGCCATTGTAGTATACTTAAATTATTTTCAAAGATAGAAATAATATACGCAGCAATTAAGGCAAATACTAAACCGCCAGCTGCACCTTCAATAGTTTTTTTAGGGGAAACCGATGGAAAAAGCTTTGTACGGCCTAATTTACGGCCAACTAAGTAAGCAAAACTGTCATTTACCCAGATTAATATAAAAATACCCATAATCAATATTTTTTCAAAACCACCACCTCTGTAAGGTATCATTGTTAAAAAAATACAGCCACCACCTAAAAATAATAATCCGCAAAGAAATTTTTCAATAGGAGTAAACACTTTCTCTTTTTTAGAAAGTAAAAAGTATAGTAATAGAATGTCTGTAACTAAAGTTGCTACAAGTAATATATTAATTATCCATTCTTTTTGTATTAAATATATGTATGCCCACCAAAGTGCTAGGTAGGCAACAAAAACGTAGTATCCTTTTAATTTAACTATGCGCTTATACTCAAATAAACAAGCCAAACCAAATGCCATAAATAAAAAGTCGAATGCATCTGAATTTAAGAATACAGCTGATAATAAAAGCACTACGTATATAATGCCTGTTATTGCTCTTTTGTAAATTTCTTTCATACTTATAAATCTTCCATTAAGATAAGATATAAGTTTTTAGCTGTACTTCCGTAAGACAAAAAATCATCTTCTTCTTTTATATTAGACTGAAAATGTTTTATAGTGGTGATATTTGCAGGAATTCTGCCTTGGTATTTCTTTTTTATACTTTTTAACCCATCTCCTAAGCTAGCCGTAAGTTGGCTAGTAGTTGCATATACAATAAAATTGTCTGGTAGTTCATTCATTTTTCTTTCTTTTAATTGATTAGAAGAAATTAGAATAGAACCATTCTGAGCTATTAAGTGCTCACAAGTTGTAAAAAATACGGTACTTTTTTTGGTAGATTTTGAAAACGAAATATGTTCATTAGCAAATTTTTTCTCTAACCTGTCATCTAAAGAAAAGAAAGAGTTGTTTTGCCATCCGTTTTCCTCTACAATGTTTTGTAAAGCAGATGATACTTCATCATCAGAATCACAATAAATAAATTTTCCACCATTTTTTTTAAAGTAAATGGTAAACTTTTCGTCTATAGGCAAATCCAGTTCTGGCATATGCACACCACGATTTTCAGCGGGTGCATCCGAACTCTTTTTTTTACTAGCGCCAAAAAGTTTACCAAATATGCTCATTAAAAATATTAAAATTTATGGTGTGTACGTACTATTCTTCCTCAGAAGAATTGGTAGTAGCGTCTTTTTTTGCTTCTTCTTCAGCATTTTCTTTAACATCTTTAGCAAAAGGTCTTTTTCCAAAAATCTTTTCTAAATCATCTTTAAAAATAACTTCTTTTTCTAACAAACGCTCTGCTAACTCTGTAAGCTTGTCTTTGTTTTTGTCTAAAAGATCTATAGCTCTTAGGTATTGCTCTTCTATTAATTTTGAAATTTCTTCATCAATAATACGAGCCGTTTCTTCGCTATAAGGTTTAGAGAATCCATAAGAGTCTTGCCCAGAAGAATCATAATATGTTAAGTTACCAATTTTATCGTTTAAACCATAAACAGTAACCATACCTCTTGCTTGTTTAGTCACTTTTTCTAAGTCACTTAAAGCACCTGTAGATATTTTATTAAAAATAACTTTTTCAGCAGCACGTCCACCAAGAGTAGCACACATTTCGTCTAGCATTTGCTCAGAACGTACAATTAAGCGCTCTTCTGGTAAATACCATGCGGCTCCTAAAGATTGTCCTCTTGGTACAATGGTAACTTTTACTAACGGTGCAGCATGTTCTAGCATCCAACTTACGGTTGCGTGCCCTGCTTCATGGTAAGCAATAGTTTTCTTTTCTCCAGGAGTTATTATTTTGTTTTTCTTTTCTAAGCCACCAACTATACGGTCTACTGCGTCTAAAAAGTCTTGCTTGTTTACAGCTTTTTTCTCTTTACGTGCAGCAATTAATGCAGCTTCATTACATACGTTAGCTATGTCTGCTCCAGAAAAACCTGGTGTTTGTTTAGCTAAGAAATCTAAATCTAAAGTTTCAGCTGTTTTAATAGGCTTAACGTGTACTTCAAAAATTTCTTTACGTTCTCTAATATCTGGTAAGTCTACATAAATTTGTCTGTCAAAACGACCAGCTCTCATTAATGCCTTGTCTAACACATCTGCGCGGTTTGTTGCAGCTAATACAATAACATTTGTGTTGGTGCCAAAACCATCCATTTCTGTTAATAACTGGTTTAATGTGTTTTCTCTTTCATCATTAGAACCTGTAACGTTGTTTTTACCACGAGCTCTACCAATAGCATCAATTTCATCAATAAAAATAATTGCAGGAGATTTGTCTTTGGCTTGCTTAAATAAATCACGCACCCTAGATGCACCTACACCTACAAACATCTCTACAAAATCTGAACCAGATAGTGAAAAGAAAGGTACTTTAGCTTCACCAGCAACAGCTTTAGCTAATAATGTTTTACCAGTACCAGGAGGGCCTACTAATAAAGCTCCTTTTGGTATTTTACCACCTAAAGAGGTGTATTTTTCAGGATTTTTTAAGAATTCTACAATTTCTTCAACTTCTTCTTTAGCACCTTCTAAACCTGCAACATCTTTAAAAGAAGTACGTGTATCTGTTTTTTCATCAAATAATTTAGCTTTAGATTTACCAATGTTAAATATTTGGCCTCCGGCACCACCACCGCTACCACCAGACATTCTACGCATCATAAATATCCATATACCTATGATTAGTACAAATGGTAATAGTGTAAATAATAAGTTTTCAAACGTATTAGATTCTTTTTCGCTATCTATAATTGTATCAACATTATTTAATGCTTTAGCGTCTTTAATTTCTTTTTCAAAAATTTCTAAAGAAGCATAGTTTACAACATAGCTAGGAGATTCTGTAGGATTTAAAGAAAAACTAGGTTTAGAAACAGGTTTGTGAGAATCTTTTTCTAGCGCTTCTTCAGTTAAGTATACCTTTGCATAGCCTGCATTAGATATAATCATAACTTTTTTAACGTCACCATTTTTAATATATTCTAATAAATCTGATGTAGTTTTTTTTCTGGTAGAAGATAAGCCATCACTGCTTAAAAACTGAAATCCTATAATTAATGCTACTAAAATACCATAAATCCACCATGAGTTAAATTTAGGTTTGTTAGGTTTTGTATTATTGTCTTTTGCCATTCTATTTATTTACTGGTTATAACTACTTTCTATAGCGGTAACTTTTGCGTCTCCCCAAAGTCCTTCTATATCATAAAAGTCTCTTGTTTGCTTTTGGAAAACGTGTGCCACAACATTAACGTAGTCTAATAAAACCCATTCAGAATTGTCTGAGCCTTCTACGTGCCAAGGTTTATCCTGTATAGCTTTACTAACGGTTTTTTGTATTGAGCTTACTATTGCATTAACGTGCGTGTTAGAGGTACCGTTACAAACTACAAAGTAGTCGCATACCGTATTTTCTATTTCTCTAAGGTCTAGTAAATTTATATCGTGCCCTTTTACTTCTTCAATTCCTTGTAAAATTAAAGTTATAAGTTCGTCTGCACTAGCTGTCTTTTTTTGCATTCAAAAATTTTAGATTATACAAAGTTATTGTTTTTTTGTTTTTTTAACTATTGTTTTTAACATAAGATTGCAGAATATTATTATAATCTACATATGCAGATAATCAAACTTAATGCCACCAGCTCTACAAATCAGTATTTAAAAGAGTTAATTATGTCTACTTCAGTAGAAGATTTTACAGTGGTTATAGCAGAAAAGCAAGAACAAGGACGTGGGCAAATGGGCACGAAATGGCTTTCTGAGCCTGGTAAAAACCTGACTTTTAGTGTTTTAAAAAAAGGTGAGACTTTGGAGGTTGCAGATCAGTTTTTGTTAAATATGTGTGTGTCTTTGGCAGTGTATGAAGCCTTAAAAGAACTTAATATACCAAGTTTAGCTGTTAAGTGGCCAAACGACATTCTGTCAGCTAATTCTAAAATATGTGGAATTTTAATTGAAAATATACTGATTGGCAGTAAAATACAATCTTCTATTATTGGTATAGGTCTAAATGTAAACCAGCTTACATTTAATAATTTGCCTAATGTATCATCTTTAAAATTACTTAAAGGAGTAACTTTTAATTTAGATGAAGTTTTGCAGGTAATTATAGTAAAGTTAAAAAAGTATCTTACGTCAAATTATTTAAATAGTCCGGATGTTTTAAGAACTTTATATCAGGAAATTATGTTTAGAATACATAAACCATCTACCTTTAAAAGTAAAGAAGGAGAAGTGTTTATGGGCTTTATAAAAGGAGTATCCTCTAGCGGAAAATTGATAGTTCTACTAGAGGATAATATTTTTAAAGAGTATAACTTAAAAGAAATACAATTGCTATATTAAATAACACTTAAGTTGCTTGATAAGGTGTCTATAAATTTTGTAATAGGGCCTTTTATCATCATAGCCATCATAGCGTTAAATTCGCCTTCAAAACTAAGAGTAACTTCTGTTTCTGTTGCGGCAATGCTATTAATGTCTGCAGTTAATGTAAACGGAAGTTTATCACTAGCTGCTCCTAATATTATTTTATTGTTAGGGTGTTGCTCTTTTAATTTTAAAACTATTTCTGGCATTCCTTTAAGTGCAAAAAGAAATTTATCTTCGCTTAATACCTCAAACTTACTAATGTTTTCTGGCATTAATTTTTCAAAGTTTTTAATGTCAATTAAAAAATCAAAAACTTCTTTATCACTTTTGTTTACTGTTTTTTTTGGTGCTTCTATATGCATATTGTTATGGTTTCCAAACTGCCGGATTGCTTTTCCATTGCAGTAGCGTGTTTAATTGTTCTTCTTTTATGTAATTAGTGTCTGATGCCTGTTGTATTAAGTTAGGGTAGTCACTAAGTGTATGCAATTCAATGTCTTCAGTTTTAAAGTTTTCATCGGCAACGTTAAATCCGTAGGTAAAAATAGCTACCATACCTTTAACATTTGCACCGGCTTCTTTTAAAGCTTTAACCGCATTTAAGCTACTTTTTCCTGTGCTAATTAAATCTTCTATAACTACAACGTTTTGGTTAGGAGATAATTGACCTTCAATTTGGTTTTGTCTTCCATGAGATTTTGGTTCTGGCCTAACGTATACAAACGGAAGTCCTAAATACTCAGCAACAAGCATACCAATACCAATGGCACCAGTAGCTACACCAGCAATAACATCTGGTTTGCCGTATAGTTCTTCTACTTGCTTAGCCATTTCTTCTCGTATATAGTTACGAATTATAGGATAAGATAGAATTATTCTATTATCACAATAAATTGGTGATTGCCATCCAGAAGCCCATGTAAAAGGATTTTCTGGTTTCAACTTAATTGCATTAATTTGCAATAAAAGTTCGGCTGTTTTTTTTGCAGTGTCTTTATTTAAAACCATAGCGCAAATGTATAAAGTTTTTGTGAATGAATTGCCCTTGATTTTGACAAATAAACTGTCAGACATAGCAGATAATAAATATTTTTTATTAAATGAGGAGGCAATTAATGAGGCAATTAAAGCCTTGTCAAAGAATAAATTGCCAAAGGCTTACATATATCATCCTAATAAAGAGGAGATTTTAAAAAAATTCTCTAAAAAAATACCTATTGTAGTAGCTGGTGGTGGTGTAGTAACAAATAAAGAGGGTAAAGTACTTTTTATTTATAGAAATGATAAATGGGATTTGCCTAAAGGAAAGCTAGATAAAGGCGAAACTATAGAGCAATGTGCTATTAGAGAGGTTGAAGAAGAAACAGGTGTACAAGGATTGAAAATTGAAAACCTGTTAAAAATTACATACCATATTTTTAAAAGAAATGGCAAGTATAAACTAAAAGAGGTGCATTGGTTTGCAATGAAAACATCTTACAAAGGGGAGCTTACTGGCCAAATTGAAGAGGGTATAGAAAAAGTGAAATGGAAAGGCCCAAGCAAAATTGCTAAGGCCCTAGAAAATTCTTATGCTAATATTAAAATTTTGTTTGAAGAATAATTTTAATTGTTCTTCATTAATTTATATATAGGATATTGCATATGTGCTTTTTCATAGTGTTCAGATTTTTTGTGCAACCAATTTAGCTGTGCGTACCAATTTTTAGCAAAGTTTTCATCTGTAGACTTTATGGTGTCAAACTCTGCTTTTAATTTAGGGTTGTTTTTTAATAGTTTGGCAGCTACGTCTTCAAAAACATAAGGAGAAAAACCTTCTTTCTGTTGTAAAATTGTGTCAAAAAAGTTCCAATTAAAAAAAGAATCTACAGCCTCTGGCTCTAGAGTTTCTAACAGGTAACGTATACCTCTTTGGTTGGTAGGTACGTAGTAATCACCCTTATAAAACTGCACACTTTGGTTGCTGGTGGTAACAGTTGTGTTGCTATGTGGGTAATGCCCTTCATATGCAGATTTACGAGTGTCATAATCTTCTATTCTGTATGTCTGTACCGTAATTATAGTATCTTTCTCTAGTTGAGTATACTCTATTTTATTTGCATCAAGATGTGGAATTACTTTTTTCCATCCCTTGGGTATTATGTAAGCCTCTGGTACTGTTACAAAATTTGTAGGAGTCATATAATTGCTATAGATAACTTCTTTTGTAAAGGGCTTAGATCTGTCATATTTTAATCTGGTTAAGCCTGTTACTTCGCTCTCTATATAGTCTGCCTCATAGCCTTTAAAATTTAACGTAGAAGTCTTTGTGGTATCTATTTTAAATTTTACTGGGTAGGTGATTTTTTCTTGATCTGCAGCAAATGCATTAGCTCTTAATTCTTTAATTTTTTTGCCATCTTTTTCAGAGATATCTATCATTTTTTGCATAAGATAATATGTGCCCATAACTCGTTTTTTGTACGGTTTAAGCATATGTGTTTCTACCATTAAACCTAATGTGTTCCATAGGGTAGTGTAGCCAGTAGAATACCTTGGATAATCCATAAATTGAGAAAAACCTTTTTCAGGTACACTATTAAAAACATTAACATAAGGTGTTATAGGCCAATTAATTTCTTCTAAAGAATTTTCTAAAGTAGGCATCATCTCTGTATGAAGATAATTGCCTAAATCACCACCTAATTTATTATGTTGTGTAAATAAGTGTGTTAAGGTGTATTGGTAATCTGCGCCATTACTAACGTGGTTATCTATAAAAATATCTGGTTTTGTTAAATGAAAAATTTCAGCAAAAGTTTTTGCATTTTTAGTGTCATTTTTTATAAAATCTCTGTTAAGGTCATAATTTTGTGCATTGCCTCTAAACCCATATTCTTTGGGTCCGTTTTGGTTGGTTCTAGAGGTAGAATTACGGTTTAATGCACCGCCAATATTGTAAATAGGAATAGTAGTTAATACGGTATTTCTTGGAGCTCCAATTTTGTTTACCACTAAATCTCTAAATAAAAGCATAGTAGCATCTATACCGTCACTTTCTCCTGGGTGTATACCGTTATTTATTAGAATTACAGTTTTGTCTTCTAACTTATTAAAGTTAAACTCACCATCTGGATTATAAGTTACTAAATGTAATGGCAAGCCACTGTCTGTTTCGCCAATAGTAAGTACGTTTATTTGCGGAAACTCTTTAGCAAGTTTAATGTAAAAGTCTATAACTTCTGTGTAAGTTGGTGTTTCTAATCCGTTGCTGGTTTCAAAAAAAGTCTGAAAATCTTTTTCTTTGTCTTCTGGTTTTTCGCTACAGGCAATAATGCACAAGAAGCAGAAAAGACTAATAATTTTTTTCATTCTCTAAAATAGTTTTTTGGGGTTTAATAAGTTTTAGTAGAGTTTACATAACTCTAACAGTATCTGGTACTAAGCTGGTATAATCTCCGTTGTTTCTAATTACGTCTCTAACAATAGAAGAGCTTATGTATGATTTACCAGAGGATGTAAGTAAAAACACAGTTTCAATTTCAGATAATTTTCTATTGGTGTGTGCAATAGCTTTTTCAAACTCAAAATCTGCAGGGTTACGTAAACCACGTAAAATAAAATGTGCGTCTACTTTTTTACAAAACTCAACAGTAAGGCCTTCGTAGGTCATTACTTTTATTTTGGGTTCATCTTTAAAAGCTTCGCTAATAAATTTCATCCTTTGTTCTAAAGTAAACATGTATTTTTTATCGGCATTAATACCAATAGCAATAATTACTTCATCAAAAAGGGTAATGCCTCTGTTAATAATATCTGTATGGCCTAATGTAAGCGGATCAAAAGATCCCGGAAAAATGGCACGTTTCATATAGTTGTGGTTTAATGTTTTGTAAAAATACACTAGGTTTTCTAATGGTTTTTTTACAAGTGATAAAGTTACTTAATTTATCTTAAAGCCTCAGTTATAGCACTCTCAAACAATTGCGATAGAGAAATACCTGCTACAGCGGCTTGTTGTGGTAAAATACTTTCTTCTGTTAGTCCAGGTGTTGTGTTCATTTCTAACATAAAAGGCTCATTATCTACAAAAATAAATTCGCTTCTAGAGTAGCCTTTCATTTTTAAAATCTTGTACACGCGTAATGCTATATTGCTAACCTTTTCTTCTTGTTCTTTAGTAATACGAGCAGGAGTAATTTCTTGAGATTTGCCTTCATATTTGGCTTCGTAATCAAAAAAGTCGTTCTCAGTAGTAATTTCTGTAATGGGTAAAACTTTAGGCTCTCCGTTGTACATAATAACTCCAACAGAAACTTCTGTACCATCTAAAAAGGCTTCAATAATAATTTCATCATCAGCCAAGTAAGCATTTTCAATAGCTTTAGGTAAATCTTCTTTTTTGTGTACTTTAGATATGCCAAAGCTACTACCAGCTTTATTAGCTTTTACAAAGCAAGGTAACCCAACTGTATTTATAATTTCGTCTTCATTTACAACATCACCTTTATTTAGGTAGTATGATGCGGCTGCTTTAATACCATAAGGCTTTAACGTGCTAAGTAAATCTCTTTTATTAAAAGTTAATGCAGCTTGGTAAAAATCACAAGCAGTTTGTGTTATTCCAATTAAGTTAAAATAAGCTTGTAAATAACCATCTTCACCAGGTGTACCATGAATTGCGTTAAAAACACAGTCAAACTTAATTTTAAGCCCATTTTCAATAATGCTAAAATCACTTTTATCTACAGGAGACTCAGCATCATTAGCATCTACATACACCCATTTATCTTTTAAAATGTGAATTCTATACAGGTTAAACTTGTTAGAATTTAGGTGCTTATAAGCAACGTTTCCGCTTTTTAAGGATATTTTATACTCGTTAGAGTAGCCTCCCATAATTATGGCAATATTTTTTTTCATGATAAATTAATAAGGGTCATAAATGCAAATAACAAATATCATTTTTTTAAATTAAAGAAAAAAGCATTGGGTTTTATATATTTGTGCGATAATATTATAGTTATGCGAAATTTTTTCAACTTTTTAAAAAGTAAAACATTAATAATACAATTAGGTATAGCCCTAGGAGTAGTAATAGTTTTAGTATTTGTTGTTTTACAATGGCTAAAGTCTACAACAAACCACGGTGAATTTGTAGAGGTGCCAGACTTTTCTAAAATGACTGTTTCTCAAATGAAGCATGAAATAGATAAAGCTGGGTTACGTTCTCAGATTTTAGATTCTGCTAACTATAACCCTAATTATCCTAGGTTTTCTATTATAGAGCAAAATCCACCAGCAGGTAATAAGGTAAAAAAGAATAGAAAAATATACTTTACAGTAAACCCATCTGGGTATAAAAAAGTATCTGTACCACAAGTTATACAAAAAACCAAACGTAATGCAACTTCTATGTTACGTGCCGTTGGTTTAGATGTTTTAAAGGTAACTTATATAGATGATATAGGGGAAGATATGGTACTAAAAATTAAGTACAAAGGTAAAGTAATTAAAGCCGGAGAGAAATTGCCAAAAACCTCTAAAATAGAGTTGGTATGTGGTAACGGAAACCACTAAATAATAATAGTTTAGCTACATATTTATGAGTGAAGAATTTGGACCAGAAGCCAATGATGATGAACTTTATGAGCACCATAAAGTAGTTGCTGCTAAAGGGCAAGAGCCACTGCGTATTGATAAATTTTTAATGAATTTTATAGAGAACGCAACTCGTAGTCAAATACAAAAAGCAGCAAAAGATGGTCATATTTGGGTAAATAATGTAGTTGTTAAGCAAAATTACAAGGTAAAAGCTGGAGATGATATACGTGTTATGTTTAGTCATCCTCCTTATGAGTTTTTATTGCAGCCAGAAGATATTCCTTTAGATATTGTTTATGAAGATGATGTGCTTTTGGTGGTAAATAAACCAGCGGGTATGGTAGTGCATCCAGGTCACGGAAATTATTCTGGAACTCTAATAAATGCTTTGTTACACCATTGTAAGGTAGATTTGCCAAACAACAGTAGTGATAGGCCAGGTTTGGTACACCGTATAGATAAAGATACCTCTGGACTTTTAGTAGTTGCAAAAACAGAAGCTGCAATGACATTTTTATCAAAACAGTTTTTTGATAAAACGTCAGAAAGAGAATACGTAGCTATTGTATGGGGAAATGTAGAGGCAGATGAAGGTACTATAGAAGGACATTTAGGTAGGCACCCAAAAAACAGGTTGCAAATGCACGTTTTTCCAGAAGGAGACCAAGGAAAAGAAGCTATTACGCATTACAAAGTTTTAGAACGTTTAGGCTATGTTACCGTAATTTCTTGTAAGTTAGAAACGGGAAGAACGCACCAAATTAGAGTGCATATGAAGCATATTGGTCATACTTTATTTAATGACGAGCGCTATGGAGGCGAGCGTATTTTAAAAGGTACAACCTTTACAAAGTACAAGCAATTTGTAGAAAATGCATTTAAAATACTACCAAGGCAAGCCCTACACGCTAAAACTCTTGGTTTTGTGCATCCTGTAACAAAAGAGTTAATGCAGTTTAATACAGAAATTCCTGAAGATATGGCCAGTGTTATAGAAAAGTGGAGACACTACGCTAAACACTCTACAGAGAATTAGTTTTTGCAATAGTGGTATTTAAAATCTCTTTTGTTGTTTGTACAAAACATAAAAAATGATTCTTAATTTTAGCATCAAATTATAGATAAGATGAAGATTGTTATTTCACCAGCTAAGTCGTTAGATTTTGAATCTAAACTGCCAACAGATAAATATACAGCGCCTAAATTTTTAAAGCAGGCCACTAAATTAAATACTATTTTAAAAAAGAAATCTCCTAAGGCTATATCTGAGCTTATGAGTATTTCTGATAATTTGGCACAACTAAACTGGCAACGCAATCAGGACTTTACAACGCCTTTTACAACTAAAAATGCCAGACCAGCAGTGTATGCTTTTAATGGCGATGTTTACCAAGGGTTAGATGTGTATTCTTTGTCAGAGGATAAGTTAGAGGTTTTACAAGATAAATTAAGAATACTATCTGGTTTATATGGTGTTCTTAAGCCGTTAGATTTAATAATGCCTTATCGCCTAGAAATGGGAACTAAAATGGCAGTAGGTAGTAATAAAAATTTACACGAATTTTGGAAGAAAGATGTAACAGCGTACTTAAATGAAGAGTTACAGGAAAATGAAATTTTTGTAAACCTTGCAAGTAACGAGTATTTTGGTGCAGTAGATAAAAAAGGTTTAAAGTCTACCATAATTACACCTGTTTTTAAAGATTGGAAAAATGATAAGCTAAAGGTAATTAGCTTTTATGCAAAAAAGGCTAGAGGATCTATGGTGCGTTATATTGTAGATACTAATGCAGAAACCTTAAACGATATTAAAAAATTTACTACAGACGGCTACGCTTTTAGTCAAGAGCATACAGAAAAAGAAAATATGCCAGTTTTTATTAGATAATAATATCTTTAAAACATCGTTTTTTATAGTAGACAATAATATATGTTTCCTATGAAAAATAAAATTCTACTTCCTTTAATACTACTAGTGCTAACTATCTTTAGCTGTGATGATAGAGATGATAACCTTGAAGCAGTAAATATTAGAATAAAAAATGTTAGTGCGGTAGCTTATGACGTAGTACAAATAAATGGAGATACCGAAAATGTACATACAGATGTTGCATCGGGTGCATTGTCAGACTATTTTGAGTACGAAACAGCATACGCATATGCATCTATAGTAATAGAAACAGAGGAACAAACCTATACTTTACAGCCAATAGACTATGTAGGTGAAACACCTTTGCCTTTAGGTTTTTATACCTATGAGCTAAATATAACGGAAGAAGGTAATAGCGTAGAATTAAATTTAGTTGTAGACTAAATTAATTTTGTCTTTGCTTTTGTATGTTTTCAGCAATTTTTATTGCTAAAGCTCTCTTTTTAGATAATAATCTTTCAATTTCAGCTTCTAAAGCAACACGTTGTTTTTCTAATTCAGCTGCTTCTAATAATAAAGCGTTGTCTTTAAGTTCTAATTCAGATGAAACTGTATTAATACCGTTTTGAGTAAATATGTCTAAAGCTGTTATAGTGTTTTCAACATCTAATAAAGCTAATTTTGCGTAGTGTCTACCTAAATCCCAATCTTTAGGAGCAGCAGCCTTATCAATATTTTCTAATCCTTTTAAGACCGAATTTTTTGCATCTGCACAATTACAATCTTTCATTAGCCTATTTGTTTTCTCTAAAGCAATGTAAGCTTTGTTAGCATAAAATTTTTGATGATCAAAATTATCTGCCTTTAAAGATTTTTTGGCATAATTTAGAGCGTAAGAGCTTGCAGAGTAAGCATTGTCACAGTTAGATACTGGAGTACTTGTAAAACCTGTTGTTATTACAAGAGAAATAAATACAAATGCACTTTTAAACATAATCTTGGGGGTTGGTTTTGTTTGTAATTTGGAATTACAAAGTTGGTTTATTTTTGGCTTTTATTAAAAGTTATGTGGTAAACATAAGCAAAGTTGTGGTGAAAAACGCTTTTTATATCGGTTAAACTGTTTGTTTTTATGGATAAAAAGCATAAGTTGTTGACTTACTTCTTTTTATCTGGACTTATTTTTTCTTGTAATGTAGGCTGTTTTTTAATTTTTCTTTTTCTTCTAGCACCATAAGTGCCATTTATTATTTTACCTCTTTTAGATTTTTTATCTCCTTTTCCCATAGTGTTCATTAAATTCCCTTAAAAGGTAGTAAATTTTAAGTAGAATGTCAAGTCTAATTTTAAAAGTATTCAGAATAAAATATTCATTAAAACACATTCATTGCTTGTTAAATAATTGTAATATAGATAAAATAGTGACAATTTGATACGAAATACCTCTGTTTTGTAAAATTTTAATATTGTTAAAAACCCTTAAATGAAGTACCTTTGAAAACAGCAAATCAGGTAATAATTCTGTTAAATTATTTTGGTTATCTATAATTAATTTGATAAAATTATTAGAACTAGTAAGTAAACACTAATAAATACATTAATAAATGAAGATTAACAAGGTTTTAGTAGCTAATAGGGGAGAAATTGCAATCCGTATTTTTAGAGCTTGTGTAGAAATAGGCATAAAAACGGTAGGTGTATATACCTATGAAGATCGTTACTCGTTACACAGGTATAAAGCAGATGAATGTTACCAGATTGGAGAAGATCATGAGCCTTTAAAACCGTATTTAAATATAGATGCTATAATACAAGTAGCAAAGGATAATGGAGTAGACGCCATACATCCTGGTTACGGATTTTTATCTGAGAATGCTGAGTTTGCACAAAAGTGTGCAGATAATGATATAATTTTTGTTGGGCCTAAAGTTTCTGTTCTTAAATCTTTAGGAGATAAAATAACAGCAAAAGAAGTTGCTGTAGCTAATAATGTACCTGTAATACAAAGTAGTGATAAAGATTTAACAGATGTAAGTATAGCTATAGAAGAAGCTAAGCGTATAGGTTATCCAATTATGTTAAAAGCTGCTTCTGGCGGTGGTGGCCGTGGTATGCGTGTTATACGCACACAAGAAGAGTTAGAAAAGGCTTTTCCTGAAGCTCGTAGAGAGTCTTTAAATGCTTTTGGTGATGACACTGTTTTTCTTGAGAAATTTGTAGAAAACCCAAAACATATAGAGGTACAAATAGTAGCAGATACACACGGTAATATGGTGCACTTATATGAGCGCGATTGTTCTGTGCAAAGACGTTACCAAAAGGTAATAGAGTTTGCTCCTTCTATTGGTTTACCTCAAGAAACTAGAGATAGTTTGTATAAGTACGCTATAGATATATGTAAAGCAGTAAATTATAATAATATAGGTACTGTAGAGTTTTTAGTAGATGATGATGGTAGTATTTACTTTATAGAAGTAAACCCAAGAATACAAGTAGAGCATACAGTAACAGAAATGATTACCAATATAGATTTAGTAAAGGCTCAGCTATTTATTGCAGGTGGTTACAAATTATCAGATCAGCAAATAAAAATACAAGATCAAGAATCTGTAAAAATTAACGGTTACGCACTGCAATGTAGAATTACTACAGAAGATCCTGCAAACGACTTTAAACCAGATTATGGTGTAGTTACAACTTACAGAAGTGCTTCTGGTTTTGGTATTAGGTTAGATGCAGGTAGTATTTATCAAGGAGTGCGTATTTCTCCGTTTTTTGATTCTATGCTTGTAAAAGTTTCTGCTATTAGTAGAACATTAGACGGCTCTTGTCGTAAAATGCGTAGGGCATTGGCAGAGTTTCGTATTAGAGGTGTAGAAAGTAATATGGCGTTTTTAGATAATATTTTAAAACACCAAACTTTTAGAGACGGTAAGGTTACTGTAAATTTTATTAAAAATGAGCCTTCATTATTTGAGTTTGTAGAGCCAAGAAACCGAGCTAATAAACTTATAGAATACCTTGGGGAAACCATAGTTAATGGTAATCCAGATGTAAAAAAGAAAGATCCTAACCACGTTTTTTCTAAGCCCAAAGTACCTTCTTTTGAGAAAATGAGTTCTTACCCAAAAGGAACTAAAGATTTACTAACAGAATTAGGTCCAGAAGGTTTTGCTACCTGGTTAAAAAATGAGAAAAAAGTTCATTTTACAGATACCACAATGCGTGATGGTCACCAAAGTTTATTGGCAACTCGTATGCGTACTATAGATATGTTAAAAGTATCAGAAGGCTACGCTAAAAACTTTCCGGAAATATTTAGTATGGAAGTTTGGGGTGGTGCTACGTTTGATGTTTGCTTACGATTTTTACAAGAAAACCCTTGGGAGCGTTTGGCATTATTACGTAAATCTATGCCAAATGTATTGCTACAAATGCTTTTACGTGGTTCTAATGGCGTTGGTTATACAGCTTACCCAGATAATTTAATTGAAAAATTTGTAGAACAATCTTGGGAAACTGGGGTAGATGTATTCCGTATTTTTGACTCTCTTAACTGGATGAAGTCTATTGCTCCTACTATAGAACACGTACGTAACAGAACTGGTGGTTTAGCAGAAGGATCGCTTTGCTATACAGGTGATATTTTAGATCCTAAAAAAACAAAGTATAATCTTAAATATTATATTCAATTAGCAAAAGATATAGAGAATGCAGGTGCGCATATTTTAGGTGTAAAAGATATGGCTGGGTTATTAAAACCTAATGCTGCGTTTGAGTTAATATCAGCCTTAAAATCTGAAATAAATATACCAATACATTTACACACTCATGATACATCATCTATACAGGCGGCAATGTATTTAAAAGCTATAGAAGCAGGAGTAGATGTTGTAGATGTAGCACTAGGCGGGTTATCTGGTTTAACATCACAACCAAACTTTAACTCCCTCGTAGAAATGTTGCGTTTTCATGAGAGAGAAAATAAGTTAGATACAGATAAGCTAGCAGAATACTCTAACTACTGGGAAACCGTACGTAATTATTACTATACTTTTGAGTCTGGACTAAAATCTGGTACAGGAGAAGTATATAAACATGAGATTCCAGGCGGACAATATTCTAACCTAAAAGGGCAGGCAATTGCATTAGGTTTAGAAGATAAATTTCCTGAGGTAACAAAAATGTATGGTGAGGTTAACCAATTGTTTGGAGATATTGTAAAAGTAACCCCTAGCTCTAAAGTGGTAGGTGATATGGCGCAGTATATGATTAGCAATAACCTAACTGTAAAAGATGTTTTAGAGAATGGTGATAGTATTTCTTTTCCGCAATCTGTAATTAGTTTCTTCAAAGGAGATTTGGGACAGCCAGTAGGCGGATTCCCAAAAGAACTTCAAAAAATTATTTTAAAAGATCAAGAGGCCTATACTGAAAGACCAAATGCACACCTAGAGCCTATAGATTTTGATAAAGAATTTAAAACTTTTAAACGAAAGTTTAAGAAAGGAATGGGACGAGATTTAGAAATTACAGATTTCTTGTCGTATAAATTATATCCAAAGGTATTTACAGACGCTTATAACAACCACGTTAAATACGGTAATGTTATGAATATACCAACAAAAAACTTCTTTTATGGTATGGAGGTAGGAGAAGAAATTTTGGTAGAATTAGATAGAGGTAAAAATGTATTGGTGTCGTTAATGCTAAAAGGAGAGCCAGATGAAAACGGTTACGTTAGTATTTTCTTTAAAATAAATGGGCAATTACGTAATGTAATGGTTAAGGATAAGGCTGTAAAAGTTATTAAGACTCAAAACGTAAAAATAGATAAAGATAACCCTAAAGAAATAGGAGCTCCTTTACAAGGCTTATTATCTAATGTTTTAGTTAAAAAAGGACAAGAGGTGAAAAAGAATCAACCTTTGTTTGTAATTGAGGCAATGAAAATGGAAACAACAGTAACCGCTACAGCAGAAGGTGTTGTAGATAAAATACAACTAACAGGCGGAGCACTTGTAAATTCTGATGATTTAGTTTTAGTGCTTAAGTAATATTTATAGCAACTATTTTAAAATAGTAAACACCATTTCTCTACAATTAGGGGAATGGTGTTTTTTTGTTTGTAAACTTTTAAACATACCTAGTTTATTCTATTTATCTAAATAAAAAAACGCATTGTTAATTTTTTTATGAATTTTTGTTTATTTTATGTATATGATTTAATTACTTAAAAATCAATCATTTAAAATTAGTTTTAACTTTCTATTTATATTTATTCTAAATAATTTTGTTGCTACAATTTTCAGTTTTACTTTTGGGCATTATTTTAAATAAATCTAAATAAGGATTATGTGTAAAAAGTTATGTTTACTATTTGTATTAGCAATTCAAATGTCTTTTGCTCAATCACAAATAGAAGGTTATGTTACAGATGCTAACAATGAGCCAGTGAGCTATGCTAATGTTTTTTTATCAGGAACAAAAATTGGAACAACTACTAATGAAAATGGTTTTTTTACGATTTCTAATTTAAAAGAAGGCACCTATAACGTAAAAGTATCTTATGTTGGTTACCATGGTGTTGTTAAGTTGGTTACATTAAAAGAAAACGAAACTATTAAGCTTACTTTTAAGTTAGAAGATAATTTAAAATTAGAAGAGGTTGAGGTTTTTGGTAACAGATTTGAGCATCCAGACAAAATTGAAGCACTTACACGTTTACCTTTAGCTCCTTATGAGCAAATTCAGAGTATTTCTATCATTTCTGATAAATTAATAGAGCAACAAGGAAACCTTACAATTTCTGATGCAACTAAAAATGTACCAGGTGTTTATACATTTGCTACTTATGGTAATAAAAGAGAGAGTATGTCTTCACGTGGGTTTAGAGGTATTCCTATTTTAAAAAATGGAGTGCGTGTACATTCAGATTTTAGAGGGCAGGGAATACTAACAGATATGCAAGGTGTAGATAACATTCAGGTTTTAAAAGGTGCTGCATCTATTACACAAGGTGTAGCAACAGATTTAGGTAGTCCGGGTGGTGTTATTAATATAGTAACAAAAACCCCAAAATACTACTCAGGAGGTTCTGCTTCATTACGTGTAGGTAGTTTTGGGCAAACACGTGCTACTTTTGATGTGTACGGGCCTCTAGATAACGCTAAAAATTTAGCATTCAGAATTAACGGAGCTGTAGAAAGATCTGATAGCTACAGAACAGGTGTGTCATCAGACCGTTTTTACATTAATCCTTCTTTAGAGTGGAGGTTAGATGATAAAACAACCATTACTGCAGAAATGGATTATTTAGATGACAGTAGAACTCCAGATGTTGGTACTATAAATTTAGATGAGAATAATGTAAATGCAATTTATGACCTACCAGATAATATATTTTTAGGTTATGCAAATGACAAAGCATTAACAAAAAACGCAACGTACTCTATTCGTTTTAACAGAGAAATAAATGATAAATTAAGTATTAAAGCAGCTTATTTTTCTTCTACACTAGATTTAGATGATAAAGGAGCTAGTTTAGGAAATGTAGTTACAGATACAGATGACAACCCTATTTACAACCAAAGAAATCGCGGTTATGCAATTTCTACACGTAATGATAAAAATAGCGTGTTGCAGATAGATTTAATTGGTGATGAAGTGCAAACAGGAAATATAGCACACACTTTTCAGGTTGGTTTTGACTATAGAACTACTGAATATAGTACCACAAGTCAAAGCGGATCTAATTTAGATATTGTAGACGTTTTTAATCCTTCTTCTAACTCATCAACACTGCCAGCAGATTTAGGTTTTGGAGATGTAAGTATAGGAGAATCTGAGTCTAGGTCTTTAGGAGTAGTTGCGCAAGATGTAATAACATATAACAAATGGTTAAAATCTTTTATAGGCTTGCGTTACAGTAAAACACTAACAGATGCAGCAACAGAAACGACAGAAAGTGATGCCTTTAACCCGTTAGTCGGACTTATAATTACTCCAATAGAAAATATAAATGTTTTTGCATCTTATACAAATAGCTCTTACCCAAGAACAGGTACTAGGTTAGATGTAAATGGAAATCAGTTAGGTAATGAGCGTTTTGATCAATTAGAAGCCGGCGTAAAAACAAATTGGTTAGACAGCCGTTTGCGTTTTAATTTTACTTATTTTAAAATCAATAATAAAAATATTAATTTACCTGTTTATGATGAAAATTGGGTGGCTACTGGTTTTTATGAAAAAGGAGGTAATGACGAGCGTAAAGGTGTAGAGGTAGAATTAAGTGGTCGTATTTTAGATAACTTAGAAGTAATAACAGGATATAGCTATATAGATGCGCAATACAAAGAACATACATCTTTTGTATATGGTTCTGCTCCTTTAAATACGCCAAAGCATACTTTTAATGTGTACGCAAATTATAGTTTTAAACAAAAATTAAAAGGATTATCTGTAGGCGCAGGAGTGTACTACACAGGAGAAAGACCAATTAACGACTGGAGTGCAGGAGCTGTAACTCATGAAGGTATTGTGCCTAACCAAGAACCTTTTTATGTGGATTCTTATACGCAAGTAAATGCGCAAGTTTCTTATGCACTTAACAAACAATGGAGTTTACGCTTTTTGGTAAACAATGTGTTTGATCAAATTGGGTATAATGCATACAGAACTCGTTACATTAACCAAACAGATCCAAGAAATTTTGCAGGAGTACTAACCTACAGGTTTTAATAAGTTAGTTTAAGTTTATAATGAGAAAAGTACAACCGTAGTTGGTTGTACTTTTTTTGTAAAAAGAAAACCCCTAAAACCATTTTGGTTTTAGGGGTTTTATATGATAATCATAGATTTTTTAAAATCTATATCCAATACTTAAACCAGCACGTACACCAGCCCAAGGACCATCTAAATCTATTTCTGCTCCATTGGCGTCTACTTTATACTCTGTATCTACTAAAGGAATATCTGTGTCTTGTAAAGTTTCTAGTAAAGCGTCCTGTTCGTTTTGAGATAAGACTCTAGAAGATACACCTTTTAAGTTTCCGTTACTAGATCCAATGTGCGGACCAGCAATCCACCAGTCTAAAACAAGGTTGCTTCCTAGGTTAAACTGAGATCCAAATAACAAACCAAAAGTATTACCTTTAACAGTACCGCTAGTGGTTAAAGTTTCTGTTCCTCCACCATCTGCATCAAAACTAAAGTTTACATTTTTAAAAGTGTATTTAGACGCTCTAAAAAACGGAGCTAAATAAAAGCCTTTTCCATATCCTTTTTTCCCTGTGTAAATACGTACTTCTGGTGTAAAACTAGAGTAGCTCATTTTACCGTCGTTTACAATATTAGATAAATCATCATCTTCGTCTTCATCAACAAAAGAACTCCCAAATGGAATACCGCCTTCTGGTATTGTACCATAAGATAACGCCACAGAAAAAGTTTTATTTAAAACCCTCTCGTACTGAAATTGAAAGTTTCTAAAAACTAAACTTGTTAAACTTAGTTTAGCAATGTTTTTTTTGTCTTGATACTCTAAAACAGATTGCTCTGCATTGTTGGTTTGGTCAGTAGATTCTAGTTCTTGTGCGTAGGTAAAACACGTTACAGATAAGAACGTTGTAAGTAGTAAAATTTGTTTTTTCATTGTTTATTTTTAATTATTGAAACTAAACGATTCTTGTAAGAATTTATTGCAATTATATGCTTTTTTCAATTATTAAAATAAAATATTCTATAAACGGTAAATGTTTTTTTAAACAAAAGAAAAGCCCCAAAATCATTAAGATTTTGGGGCTTTTGCATATAAAGCTTGTAAGGTTATTTCTTATTTTGCTGATCCTTAATGGTTTCGGAGTCAATATCAAACTTGTTTGTGTCTATATCCGTATTACCTGTTGGGTTTGTAGGATTTGATTGTTTTACTTTTCTTTTTAATCTCTTATCATCTATAATTCCCATATCATTTGTTTTTTATGTTCATCTACAATATACAATTAATATAAAAAAAAAGTAGTTAATAGACTTGTAAGTCTTTGTTAATGAGTGTTAAATGGACGATTTAGTGCTTTTTGATAAACTATTTAAACTATCTACTAAATTCTTTACTTTTTGTTAGTTTTGCAGTCTTAAATTATAAAAATGATTACAGTAGATAATATTGCAGTAGAATTTAGCGGAACAACCTTATTTAGTGGTGTAAATTTTGTTATTAATGAAAATGATAAAATTGCATTAATGGGTAAAAACGGGGCTGGAAAATCTACAATGATGAAAATTGTTGCTGGCAAGCAAAAGGCAACAAAGGGTAAAGTTAGTTGCCCTAAAGATACTGTAATTGCTTATTTGCCACAGCATTTATTAACAGAAGATAACAGTACGGTAGTAGAGGAGGCTTCTAAGGCTTTTAGCCATGTTTTTGAAATGAGAGACCGTATGGCTTATTTAAATAAAGAGCTAGAGACAAGAACAGATTATGAGAGTGATGCCTATATGAAAATTATAGAAGAGGTGTCTGAACTTGGTGAGCAATATTATGCCTTAGAAGATGTAAATTATGATGCTGAGGTAGAAAAAGCATTAAAAGGATTAGGATTTAGATCAGAAGATTTTACAAGGCAAACAAGTGAGTTTAGTGGTGGTTGGCGTATGCGTATAGAGCTAGCAAAAATACTATTACAAAAACCAGACTTGATACTGTTAGATGAGCCAACAAACCATATAGATATTGAGTCTGTAATTTGGTTAGAAGACTTTTTGATAAACAAAGCAAAAGCTGTAATGGTAATATCGCATGACAGAGCTTTTATAGACAATATTACCAATAGAACTATAGAGGTTACTATGGGTAAAATTTACGATTACAAAGCAAATTATACTCATTACTTGCAATTAAGAGAAGACCGTAGAGCGCATCAAATAAAAGCCTATGAAGAACAGCAAAAGTTTATAGAAGATAATATGCGTTTTATAGAGCGTTTTAAAGGAACATACTCTAAAACAAACCAAGTTTCATCAAGAGAACGTATGTTAGAGAAATTGGAGATTATAGAGATTGATGAAGTAGATAACTCTGCTTTAAAATTATCATTTCCATCTGCACAGCGTTCAGGAGATTACCCAGTTACTGTAGAAGACTTAACAAAAACATACGGAGACCATACAGTGTTTAAGAACGCTAATATGTCTATCTCTAGAGGAGAAAAAGTATCTTTTGTTGGTAGAAACGGAGAAGGTAAATCTACAATGATAAAATCTATTTTAGGCGAAATAGAGTATGAGGGCAAATGTAGTTTAGGACATAATGTGCAAGTAGGTTATTTTGCTCAAAACCAAGCGTCATTACTAGATCCAGATTTAACTATTTTTCAAACAGTAGATGAGGTTGCTAAAGGAGATGTGCGTACTCAAATAAAAAATATTTTGGGTAGGTTTATGTTTAAAGGAGATGATGTAGATAAAAAAGTAAGTGTACTATCTGGAGGCGAAAAAACAAGGTTAGCAATGGTAAAATTATTGCTAGAACCGGTAAACCTATTAATATTAGATGAACCTACAAATCATTTAGATTTAAAATCTAAAGATGTTTTAAAAGAAGCATTGTTAGATTTTGATGGTACTTTAATACTTGTGTCTCATGATCGTGATTTTCTACAAGGTTTGGCAGAAAAAGTATTTGAATTTAAAGATCAACGTGTAATAGAACATTTTGAAACTATTGATGCTTTTTTAGAGCGAAATAAGATTAAAAACATAAAAGACATCGATTTAAAAAAATAGCGATTATATTTTATTTTTGATATAAGCCCAAACATTATATTGTTTAGGGCTTTTTTTTATTGTATAAATTGAACAGTTGTACAATTTATAAATTGAATAGTACTTTTAGTGCTAACAAACTTGTTTTTAGTTAGTTATGTGTTTTGTTTAAACTTTTATTAACAATGGAAGCTCTTTATTAATACTTACTTAATGCGTATTAATGTTTGTGTAACATTATTATAAAGTAGCCTAACTTTTAGCTTAACAGTAGCTGTATAGTTTTGGGCAACTTAAAAACACACAATGAAAAATAATTACTATTTAATTTTACTATTACTTACCGCATTTACGGTAACAGCACAAAACAAAGGAGGTATAACTGGTCAGGTTTTAGATGAAACAGGAACTCCTGTAATTGGAGCTAACGTAGTCATACAAAGTATATCAATAGGAGCAGTTACAGATGAAAACGGGACATACAAGTTAGATGATTTATCTTATAATACTTATACTATTACAGTATCTTACTTAGGGTATAAAAGCATAAAAAAATCAGTAGAAATTGCAACTCCGCAAACAACTTTAAACTTTAATTTAAAAGAACCATCTTTTCAGTTAGATGGTTTAGTGGTTACAGCACAAAAAAGAGAGCAACTAAATAAAGATGTACCAATTGCAATAACTTCTTATGGGAGTGACTTTATAAATAACCAAGGTACGTTTGAGTATGATACTTTTTCAGATTATGTACCAGGTTTACAAATACAAATACAAAGTGTAAACAATCCTGGTATAGTTGTTAGGGGAATTACTAGTGATAGCGGAGATTCTAGAGTAGAACCAAGAGTATCTGTTTTCCAAGACGGGGTTTCTATTAGTAAATCTCGTGGTTCTGTAGTAGAGTTGTTTGACATAGAACGAGTAGAAGTTTTAAAAGGCCCACAAGGGACTCTTTTTGGTAGAGGAGCGCAGATTGGAGCAATGCATATTATTCAAAATAAAGCTAAAAATGAGACTTCTGCTTCCTTAAAAACAGGTATTGGTAATTACAATCAGTTTTTAGTAAACGGTTATGTAAACACACCTTTAGTAAAAGATAAGTTGTTTGCTCGTGTAGCTGCAATTTACAATAGAAGAGATGGGTATATAGAAAACCTTTCTGGAGGAGACCTAAATGGTAAAGAAACTTTGGCACTTAGAGGTTCTTTAAAATATATGATTAGTGATAATACTACGTTTGATTTTATTGCAAATTGGCAACAAGATACACCTCCAGGAACTTCTTTTAAAAGTGGAACTTTTGCTCCTTTAGGAGGTGACTTAAGTCCTAACTCTTTTGCAGATTTAGAGCGTGGTAAAGAATTAGGGTTAGACCGTACAGTATATGGTTTTACAGGAATTTTAAAGTCGGCACTTAATGACAATTGGGATATAACTTCTACTACAGCTTATAGAAAATTTAATTCAGATGAGGCTTTTGATGCAGATGGTACAGCGGCACCAGTTTTATTTTTTAGAGAGGTTGCAGAAGGAGAACAATTTAGTCAAGAAGTACGTTTTAATTTTGATAATGATGATAAACTATCTGGTTTCTTTGGAGCTAATTTCTTTTATGAAAACGGGTCACAAGCAGTACCTTTTGAGGTTAATGAGCAAAGTTACCTAGCACTTTTAGTAGCAACAGATGCTTTGGTTATAAACGGTGTGCCAACTTTATTTCCTAATATTCCTAACGACCCAGGTAGTTTTGGACCATTAGCAGGAGCTCCTTTATTGCCATTTAATAAAGAGGAGTCTATTAATTACGGAGAAAATTACTCTGGTGATATTTTTGCAGATGCTTCTTATGATGTTACAGAGAAATTAACTCTTACACTAGGACTAAGAGCAACTTTAGAAAATAGTAATGCTGGTTTAGAGGTTATAAATGCAGATAATCCAGGATTGTTAGGTAACTTTTTAGGAGCTTTCCCTAACAACTTATTTACGCCAACAAACGGTAGAATTTCGGCAAGTGAAACTTTTACATCTGCCGTAGGTAGGTTTGCTGTTAATTATGATTTAAGTGATGCGGTAACTGTTTTTGGTAACGTTGCACGCGGAAGAAGACCAAATGTAATTAATGTATCGGCTACAGAAGTAAATGTGTTGTCAGACGAAACTGTATGGTCTTATGAGCTAGGACTAAAATCATTAATGTTAGATAATAAACTACAGTTTGATATTAATGGATATTATTATGACTACAGTAATTTTCAAACTACAATTGCACGTTTAGATGAAACAGATGGTTTGGTAATTCTTCCTAATGATAGTGGTAGTGCAACAGCATTAGGCTTTGAGGCTGCTATGCAGTACCAATTTGCAAAAAGTAGTTCTTTCTTTGCTAATTATGGGTATATAGATGCTTCTTTTGATGATGAAGATTCAGACGGTAACCCACAGCAATTGGCAGGAAATACGTTTAGGTTAACACCAGAACACTCTTTCTCAGCAGGATTTAATATCAACCCTACTTTAAGTGAAAAAGTAGCTGTATTTTTAAGACCAACATATACTTACAAGTCTAAAGTATTTTTTGAAGAAACTAATCTGCCAAATATATCTCAAGATGGTTATGGTTTATTAAACATTAGAACAGGTATAACTATACAAGATAGGTATGAAATTAGTTTATATGCAACTAATGTTTTAGATGAAGAATTTATTATAGATGCGGGTAATACAGGTGGTGCTTTTGGTATACCAACATTTATTGCAGGTCCTCCAGCATTTTACGGACTTCAATTGTCTGTGAAATTTTAAGGTAAATTATTAAAAAACAATAAAATGATAAATAAAAAGACATATATCCTTTCTTTATTTCTAGTATTTGCGTTTTTTGCAACCGCACAAAAAGCGGCAAAAATGCAAAATTTAAAAGAGTTAGAGAAAAAGATACAAATAGAGGAGAGTAATGTAGTTGGTATTAAGGCAGATAATGAAGCTAGAATTATATGGGCAGACGATTATAAGTATAAAAAATCTCCTATTGCATTTGTTTACTTACATGGCTTTGGTGCTAGTTATGCAGAAGGTGAGCCAGTAATGTCTCAACTTTCAGCAAACTTTAAAGCAAACACATATATGGCTCGCTTAGAGGAGCACGGTATTTACAGAGATAATACTTTTGAAGACTTAACACCAGAAAATTACATTGCATCTGCAAAACAGGCAATTGCTTATGGTAAACAATTAGGAGATGAGGTTATAGTAATTAGTACATCTACAGGTGGTACATTAAGCTTAGCAATAGCAGCAGAAGATAAAGATATTAAAGCGTTGGTTTTGTATTCTCCGTTTATAGATTTGCTTAACCCAGCAATGAAAGCAGTAATACAACCAGGAGGTAAAGAGCAATTTGTTAAGGCTTTAGGAGGTACAATGCAAGTGCAAGAACGTCCAGAATTAGAAGCAAAGTATTGGTCTACCAACTATCACATAAATGGCTATATTTCATTAATTACTATGCTTACAAATACAATGACAACAGAAACTTTTTCTAAAGTCACTTGTCCTGTATTTTTAGGATACTATTATAAAAATGAAGAAGAGCAAGATAAAGTTGTTTCTGTGCCAGCAATGCAAGTAATGTTTAATGCTCTTGGTACGCCAGAAGAAGATAAGACTAAAATGGCTTTTCCAAAAAGTGGGAATCACGTTATAGCAAGTGATATTAGATCCAAAGATTGGGAAGGTGTTTATGTAAATACAGTTGATTTTTTAAATAAAATAATAAAATGAAACTAAAAATAGCTATTTGTGGCCTTATTGGCCTTGGTTTTATGGCTTGTAAGCAGAGCGATAAAAAGAAAGAAACAAAAGAAGAAGCTGCTCCGGTTGAAGAAACAGTGGTTACTTATAATTTTGATTTAGAAGGTCACCGTGGTGCTAGGGGTTTAATGCCAGAAAATAGCATACCAGCTTTTACAAAAGCTATAGAGTTGGGTGTAAATACAATAGAGTTAGACCTTGCAGTAACAAAAGACAAACAAGTGTTGGTGTCACATGAGCCATATTTTAATCCGCTTTTTTGTTTAGATTCTCTAGGGAAAACTATTGCTAAAAAAGATTCTATTGCATTAAATATTTATGAGCATACGTATAAGCAAACTCAAAAATACGATTGTGGTAGTATGGGTAATGTTAAGTTTCCAGAGCAAAAGAAACAGTACGTTACAAAACCGTTATTGTTAGATGTTATTGCTCTTGCAGATTCTTTAACAGCAGGTAATACAACACCAATTAAATACAATATAGAAATTAAGAGTTTGCCAGAGGGCGATGATATTTATCATCCAAACCCAAAAGATTTTTCTGATTTAGTTATAGCAACTATTAAAGATAAAATTGCAGTTGAAAATGTAGTACTACAAAGTTTTGATTTTAGAGTGTTGCAATATTTACATCAAAATTATCCAGAGTATACATTGGCTGCTTTGGTATATAAAGATGATGTTAAAACTAATTTAGATAAATTAGGGTTTGTGCCACAAATTTATAGTCCGCTACATAATATGTTATCTAAAGAGGTTATAGCAGAGCTTCACTCAAAAAATATGAAAGTTATTCCTTGGACAGTTAATAATGAGACTGATATGGAAGAATTACTTGCAATGGGAGTAGATGGTTTAATTACAGATTATCCTAATAAAGCTATTAAGTACAGAAAATAATACTACAAATAACCAAAAACTAAAAAGCTGTTTCATAATTGAAACAGCTTTTTTTATGATAAATAAGTTTAAACTTATCTTATTTTTTGCACAAACTCTTTAATGGTATTTACACCATTTTCTGTAAGGTGTTTTATAAATGCGGAGCCAATAATAGCACCTTTTGCATCTTCTGTTGCTTGTGTAAATGTTTCGTTATTATTAATACCAAAACCAACAATTTGTGGGTTTTTAAGTTGCATACTAGCTATGCGTTTAAAATAGGCAGTTTGTTCATCTCCAAAACCAGACTTAGAACCCGTTACACTAGCAGAACTTACCATATAAATAAATGCATCAGAAGCTTCATCAATCTGCTTAATACGCTCGTCACTAGTTTGTGGTGTAATTAAAAAGATGTTTTTTAAATTATACTTTTTAAAAATAGCCTCGTATTCATCCTGGTAAACAGCCAAAGGTAAATCTGGCATAATTAAACCATCTATACCTATTTCTGCACATTTTTTACAAAAGGCTTCAACACCATATTGTAGCATTGGGTTAAAATATCCCATAACTATTAAAGGTATAGAAACAGTTTTACGTATATCTTTTAACTGCTCAAAAAGTAAATTGGTAGTCATACCATTTTTAAGCGCAATTGTAGAGCTGTTTTGTATTGTTGGGCCATCTGCTAATGGGTCACTAAAAGGCAATCCAATTTCTATCATATCTATACCGCTGGCCTCTAAATCTTCAATAATTTTAACTGTATTGTTAAGCTCTGGGTAACCTGCTGTAAAGTACAATGAAAGAAGTTTTTTGTCTTCTTGCATTTTTTTATTAATTCTATTCATTATACAATTTTATAAGTTAAAATATTTAATGTAATTATCTAAATCTTTATCACCACGACCAGATAAACTTAGTACAACAACGTCGTCTGGTTTAAAAGTTTTATGTTTAAAAATTGCTAAAGCATGGCTACTTTCTATAGCAGGTATAATACCTTCTAATTTTGTTAATTCTAAACCAGACTGCATAGCCTCATCATCTGTAGCAGAATAAAATTCTCCTCTTCCTGTTTTGTATAAATGTGCGTGTAGTGGTCCAACGCCAGGATAATCTAAACCAGCAGAAATAGAGTAGGGCTCTGTAATTTGTCCGTCTTGCGTTTGCATTAATAGTGTTTTACAACCGTGTATAACACCTTCTTTACCAAGCGCAGATGTAGCAGCGCTTTCGCCAGAATTTATTCCTTTACCTGCAGCTTCTACAGCAATAATACCAACTTCTTCTTCGTGCAAAAAGTGATAATATGTACCAGCAGCATTACTACCACCACCAATACAAGCTACTACGTAATCAGGATTTTCTCGTCCTTCTTTTTCTTTTAGTTGCCATTTTATTTCTTCAGATATTACAGATTGAAATCTGGTAACCATATCTGGGTAAGGATGTGGCCCAATTGCAGAACCAATAATATAATGTGTGTCTACAGGGTTGTTAATCCAGTCACGAATAGCTTCATTAGTTGCATCTTTTAGTGTTTTACTACCAGACAGTGCAGGTCTTACTTCTGCACCTAGCATTTTCATACGTGCTACGTTTGGTGCTTGACGTGCAATATCTATCTCACCCATATACACCACACAGTCCATACCCATTAGTGCACAAACTGTAGCAGTGGCAACACCGTGTTGGCCAGCGCCGGTCTCAGCAATAATGCGTTTTTTACCTAGTTTTTTTGCCATTAAAATTTGGCCAATAGTATTGTTAACCTTATGAGCACCAGTATGGTTTAGGTCTTCTCTTTTTAAATAGACTTTTGTGTTGTACTTTTCAGACAATCTTTTTGCAAAGTACAAAGGAGACGGCCTGCCTACGTAATCTTTTAAAAGCTGATCAAACTCTGCTTTAAAGTCTGGCTCTGCCATCACTTTAAGATAGTTTTGGCGTAGGTTTTCTACGTTAGGATATAACATTTCTGGAATATAGGCACCGCCAAATGTTCCGTAATATCCTTTTTCTGTTACATTATAATTCATCTGAATTAGTATTTAGTTTTAAGTAGTTGTTTTAGATACTTAATGCTGTTTTAAATTCTTTTAATTTTTCAATATTTTTTAGTCCAGGTTCTATTTCAAAACTACTGTTTACATCTAGGGCAACGCAGTACTTTGAGGCAGACGTTTTTAAAAATGCTTTAACCTTTTCGGTGTCTTTTATACCTATACCACCACTTAAAAAATAGGGTTTGGTAGATGGGTAATTTTCTAAAACAGACCAATTAAAAGTATAACCGTTACCACCAGGTAGTTTACCTTTGGTGTCAAACAAAAAATAGTCGCATACTTTTTCAAAAGGAGTAATAACGCTAAAGTTAAAACTGTCTTTAATTGAAAAAACTTTTATAATTTGTGGTTGTTTCCCTTTAAGGCCAAGATTAGAATTTCGTAAACCTTTACAAAATTCAGGAGATTCTTTACCGTGTAGTTGCACAACATCTAG
Source organism: Cellulophaga geojensis KL-A (assembly GCF_000568425.1). Classification (NCBI taxonomy): domain Bacteria; kingdom Pseudomonadati; phylum Bacteroidota; class Flavobacteriia; order Flavobacteriales; family Flavobacteriaceae; genus Cellulophaga; species Cellulophaga geojensis. The sequence continues at coordinate 28,274 of NZ_ARZX01000017.1, read as the reverse complement.
ACTGTATTGGTTAATTTTTTCTACCACATAATCTAAATCTGCATCAACAAAAACACCAACTTTTTTAATGTTCTTGGATATAGCACCCATTTTTCCATTAAAATACCTAGATGAAGGTTCCCAAAATATAAAGCCTAGATAGTCTGGTTGTAAAGCTGCAACAGCCTCCATATTATCTAAATACTTCATACCACAAACTTTTAGTTTCATGAGGTTAAAGATGTTATAAAATTAGTGGCACTATCGCCAGGGTTATCAGTCTTCATAAAATTTTCACCTATTAAAAAACCTTTGTAGCCGTATGGTTGTAATTCTTTAATGGCCTCTATATTGCTTATGCCACTTTCAGATACTTTTACAAAATCATTAGGTATTAAAGCAGATAAAGATTTACTAGTGTCTAAACTTACCGTAAAAGTTTTTAAGTTACGGTTGTTTACGCCTAGCATATCTAAACTAGGCATAATAGATTTTTGCAATTCTTCCTGGTTATGTACTTCTAGTAAAACATCTAAGTCTAGACTTTTAGCAAACTCAGAAAATTGTTTTATTTCTTCTCTAGTAAGTATAGCTGCTATTAACAAAATAACATCTGCGCCATAAGCTTTTGCTTCTAGTATTTGGTACTCATCTATAATAAACTCTTTACGCAGTAATGGCATTTGTACTGCTGCTCTGGCGGTTAGCAAATCATCTAAAGAGCCACCAAAATATTTGCCATCTGTTAAAACAGACATACCGCAAACGCCAGCATTTTGGTAACCCGTAGCAACATCTTGTACAGATAGGCTATTATTTATTACTGCTTTTGATGGTGACCTTCTCTTATGTTCTGCAATAATACCAGAACTACTGTTTTTTAATACAACAGCTAAAGAGTTATTAGGTCTATTAAATAAAACTGAAGCCTCTAATTGAGATACAGGAATAAGAGTTTTTCTTAAAGCAACTTCCTTACGTTTGTCTAGTACTATTTTTTCTAAAATATCCATTTATGCACTTAGCTTTTGTAATTTTTTTAATGCTTCTAAACCTTTACCACTACGTAAAGATTCTTGTGCTTTTAAAAAGCCTTCTTTAGGGGTAATATTTTGTACTGTAGCTATTGCAATACCTGCATTGGCACAAACTACATTATTTTGAGGGTCTGTACCTTTTCCACTTAAAATATCTACAAATATTTTAGCAGAAGCCTCTACAGTATCTCCACCAACAATGTCAGATTGTTTAATTTGCTGTACTCCAAAATCCTCAGGTTTAAGCATACTTTCTGATAGGCGAGATATTGTTTTTGTTTTTCCAGTTAAACTAATTTCATCATAGCCATCTAAGGCGTGTAAAACAGTAAAGTTTTTATCTGTGTTTTGATAAAGGTAACCGTACATTCTGGCTAATTCTAAATTAAAAACACCTACCATTTGGTTTTTAGGAAAAGCAGGGTTTACCATTGGGCCTAACATATTAAAGAAAGTTTTTACAGCTAACTCTTTACGTATTGGAGCAACATTTTTCATTGCAGGATGAAAAAGCGGAGCGTGTAATACACAAATACCAGCTTCATCTATGGTTTTTTCTAAAAAGCCTGCATCATTACTAAATTTAATACCCAAAGACTCCATTACATTACTACTACCACATTTGCTAGATACACCGTAGTTACCGTGTTTTGTAACTTTAATACCAGCACCAGCAGTAACAAATGAGGCAAGCGTAGAAATATTAAATGTATCTTTACCATCACCGCCAGTGCCACATAAATCTATTGGGTTGTAGGCAGATAAATCTACAGCTAAACAAAGGTCTAAAAGAGCATCTCTAAAACCTTCTAGCTCTTCAATAGTTACACTACGCATCATATATACAGTTAAAAATGCTGCAATTTGACTGGTGTTATAATCACCTTTTGCAATATTAACCAAAACATTTTTTGCATCTTCTTTAGAAAGAATTTCGTGATTAATTAATCTATTTAATATTGTTTTCATTTTTATTTTTTTAGTTGAATAAGTAAATTTTTACGAACAGTTTATTTTACTTATTTACCCAATTTTTTAACATTTGTTTTCCTTTAGGTGTTAGTACAGATTCTGGGTGAAACTGTACAGCATTAACGTCATAAGTCTTATGGCGTAAAGACATTATTTGTCCGTTTTCATCTACAGAAGTAGCTTCTAAAACATCTGGCAAATCAGAGTTTACAACCCAAGAATGGTAACGCCCAACTTTTAACTCGTTACCTAAACCTGCAAATAATACATCGTCTTTAATAACTGTAATAGTGGTAGCAATACCGTGGTAAACTTGTTCTAAATTAAGTAAAGAACCGCCAAAAACTTCACCAATAGCTTGCTGACCTAAACAAACACCTAAAATGGTTTTTGTAGGGGCATATTTAGCAATAATATCTTTTAATAGTCCTGCTTCATCTGGTATACCTGGGCCAGGAGAAAGTACTATTTTTTCAAAAGCATCTACTTCTTCAAGTGTAAGTTGGTCATTTCGTTTTACAGTAACATCACAATCTAAATCTTCTAGGTAATGCACTAAATTGTATGTAAAACTGTCGTAATTATCTATAACTAATATCTTTTTCATCTTCTTAAATATTCTCAGCTATTTCTAAAGCTTTGGTTAGTGCTCCTAATTTGTTGTATGTTTCTTGTAGTTCATCTTTAGGGTTAGATGCAGCTACTAAACCAGCGCCAGCTTGGTAATGTAATTGATGGTTTTTACTTAAAAAAGTTCTAATCATTATAGCGTGGTTAAAATTCCCATTAAAATCCATAAAACCAATAGCACCACCATAATACCCGCGACTAGTTTTTTCATATTTTTCTATAAGTTGCATAGCCATATGCTTAGGTGCACCGCTTAAAGTACCAGCAGGGAAAGTATCTGCTACAACTTTCATTGTGGGTATGTTGTCTTTTTTTATACCAGTAACCTTAGAAACTAAATGTATTACATGCGAAAAAAACTGTACTTCTCTATAATTTTCTACCGTAACAGTATTCCCGTTTCTGCTTAAATCATTTCTGGCCAAATCTACCAACATAACGTGCTCACTATTTTCTTTGTCGTCTTCTGTTAATTCTTTGGCAATAATAGCATCTTTTTCATCATTACCGGTACGTTTAAAAGTACCTGCAATTGGATGAATTTCTGCTTTACCATCTTTTACAATAATTTGTGCTTCTGGTGAGCTACCAAATATTTTAAAATCTCCGTAATCAAAATAAAATAGGTATGGAGATGGGTTTACAGAGCGTAAGGCGCGGTATACATTAAATTCATCTCCTTTAAATTCCTGAGAAAACCTTCTAGACAATACTAATTGAAAAACATCTCCACGCTGACAGTGTTTTTTTGCTAAATCTACCTGCTCTAAAAAATCTTCATCTGTTAAGTTAGAAGTTGCTTCTCCTTCTTTAGAAAAATTATAGGTAGCAAAGTTTCTTACGTTTAATAGTTGTTCTATTTCTGGGATGTTACTTTCTGCATTAAATGTGTGAGCAAATATGTATGCTTCATTTTTAAAATGATTAATAGCAATTACATTTTTATATACTGCATAGTACATATCTGGTATTGTAACAGAGTTGTCTTTTTTAGTAATATTTACATCTTCAAAATAACGAACAGAATCATAAGCCATATAACCAAAAAGCCCATTGTTTATAAACTTAAAGTCGTTATTGTTAGAGCTAAACTTTGTACTAAAATTGTGTAAAATAGTTGCTACATCTACAGTGTTATCTATAGCTGTAGTATTGCTAGTACCATCTGGATAGTTTTCAAAAATGGTTTCGTTTTCTATTTTTATAGATGCTATTGGGTTACAGCAGATATAAGAAAAACTATTATTATTAGCGTGGTAATCACTACTTTCTAATAAAATACTATTAGGAAACCTGTCTCTAATTTTTAAGTACATACTAACAGGAGTAATGGTGTCTGCCAGTATTTTTTTGTAGTGTGATGTTAGATTGTATTTCATTTTATTTTTAAAAATTTAAATAAAAAAAGGCTTGTCGTGATAGACAAGCCTTTAATGTATATTGTTACAATGGTGCTTTGCTCACGACGTTTGACGTAAGTTATTCCACCACCATATGTTAGTTGTTATTTTCATTAGTTCAAATATATAAAGGAATTTTATAATACCCAACAAGAGTTGCATAAAAAATAAAAAACCTCACAAAAGTGAGGTTTAAAACATTTATTGGTTTTGTTTTATTTAGAATTGTAAATCTACAACTAAATCAAAATCGTCATAAATAGCTTTATCTCCTAAGTTTTCTATAAAACTACCAGACTTGTATTTAATGTCAAAATCTGTTCTGTCTATTTTTAAACTAGCAGTAGCTTTACTACCGTAAACAGAAATTGTAAAGTCTACCGGCTTGGTAATACCTTTAATAGTTAGTTTACCTTTGGCAGCATAAGCATTTTTACCAGTTGCTTTGCTAATAGTAAAAACTAATTTAGATGTTGTGTTTTTTTCAGTGCTAAAGAAATCATCAGACTTTAGGTGACCTTCTAATTTGCCTTTCATTCCACCTTCTAAGTCTGTAACAGTTAATGTAGTCATATCTACAACAAACTCACCAGCAGTTAATTTATCGTTCTTAAAAACTAAAGAACCATCCTTAAAATCTAAAGTTCCTTCATGAGAGCCAGTTACTTTGTATCCTTTCCAAGTAATGTTACTTGTTTCTGTGTTAATCTTTTTTTCTTGAGCAGTTAATGATGCTACAGAAAATACTAATGCTAAAATGCTAATTGATAATTTTTTCATAATTCTTGTTTTTATTTGTTTTAATTGTCTGTATTAAATTTATCTAATAATTTATTTAAAGTTTTTAAGTCTTCTTCAGTTGTGTTTTTTAAAAGGTTTTTTTCCATACCTAACATTGCGCTACTCATTTTAATGAGTTCTTCTTCACCTTTTTCAGTAATGTAAATTTCTATTTTTCTTCTATTTTCTTTGCAAACAGTACGTTTTACAAAATCTTTTAAAATTAATTTATCTACCAACCTTGTGGTGTTACTCATTTTAGACACCATTCTGTCATTTAACGTGCTAAGGTTTGCAGGTTTGCCATTTTGCCCTTTTAAAATGCGCAATACATTAAACTGTTGCGCAGATACATCAAAAGGTTTTAGGGCTTCTGCTGTTTTTTCAGTTATACTTTGGTGTATTAACAATAGATGAATAATAGTCCTACCTTCTAAGGGTATAGGCTTATTTGTTTTTAAAATTTTTTCTACATCCATGTTGTTACAATAATTGTATATACAAATGTATGTAATTTTATTTTAATTACTTTTGAAAAAAAATATTTAAGATGGATTTAACACAAGAAGAATGGAGCGCAAAATTAGCAGAAGATGCTAACGCTTTTATATTAGATGTAAGAACAGAAGACGAGATAGCAGAAGGTATTATACCAAATGCTGTAAATATTGATATTTACAAGGGGCAAGATTTTATTGATGAGCTAGAAAAACTAGACAAATCTAAGACGTATTACGTGTATTGTAGATCTGGTAACCGTAGTGGCCAAGCTTGTGCAATTATGAATAGCCTTGGTTTTGAAAATGCTTACAATTTAGAAGGTGGCTTTATGAACTGGGAAGGAGAAGTAGCTGAGAAATAACTATATGTACTTTTTTTGTTTACATTAGTAAACAAAAACCTTAGTTATAGTTATGCGAGAAGACCTTTTACATTTTATATGGAAATATAAAAAATTACAACTAAAAGGTTTGCAAACCACAAAAGGAGACGCAATTAATGTAGTGTCTGTTGGTACGCATAACTATAATGAAGGTCCAGATTTTTTTAGCGCACAGTTAAAAATAGGAAGCCAGCTATGGGCAGGCAATGTAGAAATTCACATAAACGCATCAGACTGGTATGCACATAATCACGAAAAAGATAAAAATTACGAAAATGTAATTTTGCATATTGTTTGGCATGATGATGCAACAATATTTAGACCAGACAACTCTGAGATACCTACGCTTGTATTAAAAGATTATATACCTGCTAATGTACTGGCAAACTATCAGCAATTATTTTTGTCAGGAAAACAAAAGTTTATCAATTGCGAAAAAGATATCACTTCTGTAGATTCTTTTTTACTACAAAATTGGTTAGACCGTTTGTATTTTGAAAGATTAGAGCAAAAATCTGCTGTTATAACCCAACTCCTAAAAGAATCTAATAACAATTGGGAACATGTACTTTTTCTGTTGCTAATGAAGAGTTTTGGCTCTACTATAAACGGAGATTCTTTTTTTCAATTAGCTAAAAATATTGATTTTAGTATTTTTAAAAAAGTTAGTGTAAAACCAATGCAGGCAGAGAGTCTTTTGTTTGGTATGGCAGGCTTATTAAATAATAATGATATTTTAGATGCCTATTACAATCAGCTTAAAGCGGAATATGTTTTTTTACAAAACAAATTTGGTTTTACTATTAATGATGAAGTCTCTGTAGCTTTTTTTAAGTTAAGACCAACCAATTTCCCTACTATTAGGCTTTCTCAATTAAGCGCATTATATGCAGAGCATCAAGCTTTATTCTCAAAATTAATAAAAGCTAAAACGGCAGAAGAAATATATGGGTTATGTACAGTTGTAGCTAGCGCATATTGGGACAACCACTACACATTTGGAAAACAATCCAAGCAAAGTAAAAAAAGACTTACTGCATCATTTATTAATTTGCTTATTATAAATACAATTTTACCGCTTAGGTTTTGCTACTCTAAATATATAGGAAAGAATGATGATGAAAATATTTTAGAAATTATAAGTAGTTTGCCTGAAGAAAAAAATAGCATAATAGATAAATTTAAAACACAAGAGGTAGCTATTAGTAACGCAAAGGATAGTCAGTCTATATTGCAACTCTACAAACATTATTGTAAAAAAAATAAATGTTTACAATGTGGTGTTGGTAGTAGTTTATTAAGTAGAAATGGTTAATTTTATAGTATGAATTTTTTCTATAACATATTGTATTATTTTCAAAAACGAGGTTTTGAAGTCTGCAGGCGTATTGCAGAACGTTTTGGTATACGAGCCAGAATTGTGCGTACATCTTTTATATACTTAACATTTGCTACATTAGGTTTTGGTTTTGCATTGTATCTATTTTTGGCTTTTTGGTTAAAAATTAAAGATTTGGTGTATACTAAAAGAACTTCGGTTTTTGATTTGTAGCAAACAATCATAAAAAAAGACTAGATAAAACTAACAATTAATAGTCTTTGTAACAAACACAATATATAAGTGAAGCTTTTAAAACTATTTAGATCTAAAATATATATAGCTCAGCTATTAATAGTGTCTATTTTGGTTATTGGAGTTTTGGGTTACAGGTACATATCTAACTATAGTTGGATGGAAGCTGTTTATATGACCGTTATTACAATGGCTACAGTTGGTTTTTCTGAAGTTAAGCCACTAGATACACCATCTAAAGTTTTTACCATATTTTTAATAATATCTAGTGTGTTTATTGTTGCTTATGCAATATCTGTAGTTACAGAGTACGTGCTAGGTAAAAATTCTGTACAACTATTAAAAAAGAAACGTGTGAAAAATAAAATAAAGGATTTTTCTGGACATATTATTATTTGTGGTTACGGAAGAAATGGAGCTCAAGCAGCAGAGCGTTTAGGTAGTTATAAAAGGCCATTTGTTGTTATAGAAAAAGATAAAGAGGTTATAGAAAGATATGAGGATGAAGTACTTTTTATAGAAGGTGACGCCACAGATGACGAAGCATTAATTGAGGCAGGAGTATCTAAGGCTAAATATTTAATTACAGCATTACCAGATGATGCATCAAACTTATTTGTAGTACTGTCTAGTAGGCAATTAAATAAGGAGTTGTTTATAATTAGTAGAGCCTCTTTAATAAATTCTCAGCGTAAGTTAATACTAGCAGGTGCAGATAAGGTAATAATGCCAGATAAAATAGGAGGAGACCATATGGCTTCACTAGTAGTTATGCCAGATTTAATTAGTTTTATGGATAAACTTTCTACAGAAGGTAAACACACAACTACTTTAGAGGAAATAGCAATAGAAGATCTTACAGATAAAGTTACAGGAAATTCATTAAGAGATTTAGATTTAAGAAAAAGAACAGGTTGTACTATAATAGGTTACATTGCTCCAGATGGCGATTACATTATAAACCCAGAGGCAGATTTGCAGTTAGAATCTAAAAGTAAGGTAATTGTTTTAGGTAGGCCAGAGCAAATTATGAAATTGAATGAAATCTTCCAGATTGGTTGATAATTTAGTTGAAAATTCTTGATTGAGTTGATTATTTTTTGGATATTGCCATCCTAACTAACTCAAAAAATTCAATCAACGATGAAGAAATACCTATATTTTCTTTCTTTTATTATGTCTATGTCTGTTTTAGCTCAAGACTTTAGCGTAGAAGGAAAAGTTTTTAATCCCTCAAATTCTATAAATGATGGAGTGATTAAGTTAGAGGTAAGTGGAGGAGAAGCCCCTTATACTTATAAATGGAGTAACCAAAATACTCCCTTAACCTCGAGTAAAGCCACAGGTTTAGTAGAAGGTATCCCGTATACCTGTGTAATTACAGATTCTAGTGGAAAAAGTGTTACTAAGGTTTTCACTGTAGAATCAGAAGCAATAACCGAAATTTTTAACGGTACAATGACTCCAGCTGTAAGCGCTCTGGGGTCTGTTTTGTTTTGGGACCCTTTTGCAGCAATAGGTATTTATGATCCTGTGGTGTATGCAGACTCTAAAAGAGTGGGTATTCCTAATTGGTCTCCAGAATTAGAAGATAAGTTTACTTTAAAAAAATGGCTTAAATCTAACGGAGAAAAAGTAAAGCAAGGAGAGGCTATAGCTGTTTTATCTAATGCAGCAGGTGAAGATATTAATATTAGCGCTTTAGCAAACGGTACATTAGATCACCTTACAAAAGAGGGTAATGTTGTTTATAACTCAGACAATAAAGAGCACATTATAGAGCAAGGTGCTCATTACTTTGCAGAAATTAAGTATGATGAGCCAATTGTATTAACTCATCCTAACGGAGATCCATTAACTAAACCAATTTCATTTATAGTTATTTGGTTGGTATTAGGAGCTACTTTCTTTACTATTAGAATGGGCTTTATTAATATTCGTGGATTTGGTCATGCATTAGAATTAGCAAAAGGTAAATATGATGATCCTAATGCACCAGGACAGGTTACTCACTTTCAAGCATTAGCCACAGCAGTATCAGGTACTGTAGGTTTAGGTAATATTGCAGGTGTGGCTGTGGCGGTATCATTAGGTGGTGCAGGTGCTACTTTTTGGATGATTGTTTGTGGTTTACTTGGTATGTCTTCAAAATTTGTAGAATGTACTTTAGGTGTAAAGTACAGAGATATTTTACCAGATGGTAGAGTATTTGGAGGTCCAATGAACTACTTACGTTACGGACTAGAAAAAAGAAATATGAAAGGATTAGGTAAAGTACTAGCAGGTTTATTTGCAGTACTAGCCGTTGGTGCTTCTTTTGGAGGTGGTAATATGTTTCAAGCAAACCAATCTTTTGAGCAATTAGCAGGTCAATTCCCGGCCCTTGCAGGTAACGGATTTTGGTTTGGTGTGGTAACAGCAATTTTAGTTGGTGTTGTTATTATTGGAGGTATAAATAGTATTGCTAAAGTAACAGGTAAAATTGTACCAGTTATGGCGTCTATATATGTTGTGGCTGCTTTGGCTGTTATTGTAATGAATATTCAGAACATAGGCCCAGCTTTCTCTGCAATTGTAGAAGGAGCATTTAGTCCGTCTGCTTTAAAAGGTGGTATTGTAGGTGTGTTAGTTGTAGGTTTCCAAAGGGCAGCATTCTCTAATGAGGCAGGTGTAGGTTCTGCAGCAATTGCACACAGTACGGCAAAAACAAATAATCCGCCATCAGAAGGTTTTGTGGCGCTTTTAGAGCCATTTATAGATACGGTAGTTGTGTGTACATTAACTGCATTGGTATTAATTTTTACAGGTATGCATGAGGTAGAAGGTATGGCTGGTGCGCAATTAACATCAGACGCTTTTGGAAGTCAAATTTCTTGGTTCCCATACGTGTTAGCATTAGCAGTTTTCTTATTTGCATTCTCTACAATGATATCATGGTCTTATTACGGTATGCGTGCTTGGACTTACTTATTCGGGAAAAGTAAAAGAACAGAGTTTATTTATAAAATATTTTTCTTAGTATTTGTTGTAATAGGAGCATCTGTGAGTTTAGGAGCAGTGTTAGATTTTTCAGATATGATGATTTTAGCAATGTCTTTCCCTAATATAATTGGTCTTTATATAATGTCTGGTGAGGTTAAAAAAGATCTGTCAGAATACTTTAGTAAATTAAAATCTAATCAACTGTTTAAAAAGCAGATGGTAGAAAAGGAATAATACATAATAATGAAGAATTTTAAATCCCACTTTCAGTTTGATAAAGAACAGAAAAGTGGGATTTTCTTTTTGTTATTATTAATTGTAATTTTTCAGGCTATATATTATTTGGTTTCAAATGGTGTATTTACTTCTAAAAATAATAGTTTACTACATAATAAAGAGCTTCAGGTTGCAATAGATTCACTAAAAAATCAATCTGTAAAAAAGAATACATATAAAATGTACCCTTTTAATCCTAATTATATAACAGATTATAAAGGTTATAAATTGGGGATGTCTATTAAAGAAATAGATAGGTTGCATTTGTATAGGGAAACGGGTAAATATGTTAACTCTATAGAGGAGTTTAAGAAAGTAACAAATGTCTCAGATTCATTATTAAAAGCAATATCTCCATATTTTAAATTTCCAGATTGGAAAGCTTCAAAATTTGACAAAAAAATAACTGTTGCAAATAAGTCTTCTAAAAACATCAATTATACAGTTAAGGATATTAATAATGCCACTGCAATAGACTTGCAGGTGGTAAGTGGAATTGGAGAAAAAATATCTTCCAGAATAGTTAAATTTAGAGATAGGCTAGGTGGTTTTGTGGTTAATGAGCAGTTGCAAGATGTTTATGGTTTAGATAAAGAAGTTTTAAATCGGTTGTTAAAGCAATTTAAGGTAATTGGTAAGCCTGTTATAAGTAAAATTAATATAAACGAGGCTAGTGCTTATGAAATTTCTAAGTTGGTATATATAAAATATGATGTTGCTAAGGCTATTGTGGCTTACAGAGAAGAAAATGGAAGATTTACATCTTTTAACGATTTGGTAAATATTGAGGGTTTTACTGTGAATAAGATTGATAGAATTAAGTTATATTTGAGCATTGATTAAAAAACAACAGGTATGGCAGGTATGTACTTCACAGAAGAGCATCAATTATTTAGAGAAAGTTTAAAAGAGTTTTTAAAAAAAGAAGTTGTTCCTAACATAGATAAATGGGAAGAGTCTGGTACTATAGATCGTTCTATTTGGAAAAAATTTGGAGATATGGGCTATTTTGGATTGGCCACTCCGGAAGAATATGGAGGATTAGATTTAGACCTTTTTTATACGATTATATTTTTAGAAGAATTACAGAAGATTAATTCTGGTGGATTTGCAGCTGCAATGTGGGCACATGCTTACCTGGCAATGACTCACGTTAATAAGGAAGGAGATAAAGCAATTAAAGATAATTATTTGGCTCCAAGTGTTGCTGGTGAAAAAATAGGATGCTTGTGTGTTACAGAGCCTTTTGGAGGTAGTGACGTTGCAGGTATGAGAACTACAGCAGAAAAAAAAGGAGATACTTATGTCTTAAACGGTTCAAAAACCTTTATTACTAATGGGGTTTACGCAGACTATATGGTTGTTGCAGCTAAAACAAGTCCTGAATTAGGAAATAAAGGTATTAGTATTTTTATGGTAGATAAAAATACAGTAGGTGTATCTGCATCTAAATTAAATAAGTTAGGTTGGAGGGCGTCAGATACTGCTGAGATAGCTTTTGATAATGTAACAATACCTGCGGCTAATTTAATGGGTGAAGAAGGTAAAGGTTTTTCATATATTATGCAGCATTTTGCTTTAGAGAGGTTGGTAATGGGAGTTAATGCGCATGCAAGAGCAGAATTTGCTTTGGATTACGCTCGCCAATATATGTCTGAGCGTTCTACATTTGGAAAAACAATAGATAAATACCAAGCACTTCGTCATACATATTCAGATTTATATGCAGATATGGAAATTTGCAGAGAGTATAATTACTCAGTTGCATATAGGTTAAATAAAGGGGAGTATGTAGTAAAAGAGGCTACAATATCTAAGCTGAAATCTACAAAAATGGCAGACGAAGTTATCTACGGATGTTTACAATTTTTAGGAGGTTATGGTTATATGGAAGATTACCCTATGGCTAGAATGTTAAGAGATAGTAGACTTGGACCTATTGGTGGCGGCACTAGTGAAATCTTGAGGGAGATTATTGCTAAAATGGTAATAGATAAAAAGGAGTATAAACCTGCAACAAAATAGCCTTTATCATTTTAGCAAAAATAATATCCAAGAGATTATTGCTAAAATGGTAATAGATAAAAAGGAGTATAAGCCTGCAACAAAATAGCCTTTATCATTTTAGCAAAAATAATTTCCAAGAGATTATTGCTAAAATGGTAATAGATAAAAAGGAGTATAAGCCTGCAACAAAATAGCCTTTATCATTTTAGCAAAAATAATTTCCAAGAGATTATTGCTAAAAGTAATTGTAAGTCTAATCTTTAGCTGTAAAGTTTAAAGAAAATAGAGAATAAAAAAATAAGTAGTTGTTAATTGAAAATTAGTTTATATATTTGCAGTCTTAAAAATCACAAAAGAGAGGAGGTTATTGCCCATGTTAATTATACCAGTAAAAGAAGGAGAAAATATAGATAGAGCACTTAAGCGTTTTAAGCGTAAGTTTGATAGAACAGGTGGAATGCGTCAGTTAAGAAAGCGTCAACAGTTTTCAAAGCCATCGGTTGTTCGTAGAGCTCAAATTCAAAAAGCACAATACGTACAAGGATTAAGAGATCAAGAAGAAGTATAGTTCTTTAAGATTTAATTCTTAGTATTTTAGTATAAATCCTATTTAGGTTGATGTCTTTCAATCTAAATAGGATTTTTTCTGTTTAATAACATAAATTGTATCTTTAGTTGTTATGTCGTTAGAAGCTTTTGTATCATACCTGTCATTAGAAAAAAAATACTCAACACATACAGTGACTGCTTATAAAAAAGATATAAGTGAGTTTACAGAGTTTTGTGGGGTAAATTACCAATTGACATCTATAGATGATGTTCCGTACGCTTTTGTGCGTAATTGGATAGTGGTTTTGGTTTCAAAAGAAATTTCAAATAGGTCTATAAATAGAAAAATAGCATCATTAAAAGCGTATTACAAGTTTTTGCAAAAGATAGGTCGCGTAGTAGTTAACCCTTTAGCTAGACATAAAGCCTTAAAAATATCTAAGAAAATAGAAATCCCGTTTTCTTTTGAAGAGGTAGAGGCAGCTTTAAATGAGGTAGATTTTGAAGCGGGTTTTGAGGGAGAGAGAGATAGGTTAATAATAGGGCTTTTATACGCAACAGGTGTTAGAAGGATAGAGTTAGTTAATTTAAAGCTTAAAAATGTAGATGTAAAAGCTAAGACAATTAAAGTTTTAGGGAAAAGAAATAAGGAACGAGTTGTTCCTTTGGCTCCTTTTGTATGTCCTTGGGTGTATTCTTATTTAGAAAATAGAGAAGCTTTACCGGTAATTAATGATGAGGCATACTTTTTTCTGCTAAAGTCAGGAGATAAAGTGTATGAAAGTCTTGTTTATAGAATAATAAATCGTTATTTTAGTAAGGTCTCTTCTAAACAAAAAAATAGTCCACATATATTAAGGCATACATTTGCGACACATTTGTTAAATGAAGGGGCGGATCTAAATTCAGTAAAAGAATTGTTAGGGCATTCAAGCTTAGCGTCTACTCAAGTCTATACGCACAATAGTATAGCAGAACTTAAAAAAGTGCATTTAGCAGCTCATCCTAGAAATAAGAAATAACAATTTTTGTATTGCTGGTATTGTTTAATTTTAAAAACCTTCTCTTATGAAAGTAAACACGCAATCAGTTAATTTTAATGCAAACGGAGATTTAATGTCTTTTGTGCAAACCAGATTAGATAAGTTAGAAACCTTCTATGATAAAGTAATAAGTTCGGATGTTTATCTAAAAGTAGAGAACACAAGTTCAAAAGAAAATAAGGTTGTAGAGATCAAAATTAGGGTGCCTAAAGAAAATATTATGGTAAAAAAACAATGTAAGTCGTTTGAAGAGGCAATTGACTCTGCATGCAATTCTATTGAAAGACAGCTTGTTAAAAGAAAAGAGAAATTAAGGGTGTAAATTTTTTTAAATTTTTTTTTAAAAATATTTTGAATAACTGAAAACTAGTTATACATTTGCAGTCCGTTAGAAATAGCGGGCTTTTTTAAAGCAGAAAAGCAAGGTTAAAAGCCGATGTAGCTCAGCTGGCTAGAGCAGCTGATTTGTAATCAGCAGGTCGTGGGTTCGAGTCCCTCCATCGGCTCTAAATTTAGAAAATTAAGTCTTGGTTTTAAGTTTAAAACTAAGTATTTTTGAAAGTTCATTTTGTACTGAAAAAAAAGTTTTGGGGAGATACTCAAGCGGCCAACGAGGGCAGACTGTAAATCTGCTGACTACGTCTTCGCAGGTTCGAATCCTGCTCTCCCCACAAATTAGTTAAAGCAAAATAAAATTAGGTTATTTTGTTTGAAATAATGATAGTTGTAGATTTTTAATTTTTTTTAGAAATTTGCAGAGTAAAAGAAGAATGCGAGAGTAGCTCAGTTGGTAGAGCGTCAGCCTTCCAAGCTGAATGTCGCCGGTTCGAACCCGGTCTCTCGCTCTAAGTTTTTCTAGATTTTTAAAGTCTAGAAAAAGTTGTGTAAAAATATATTTTGAAGTTGATTTTTTTTGAAGTAGAAAATATGTTTTTATAGACAGCGATGTCGTTCCTGATTATAGGCATTGGTTTTTTAGGTTATTTTTAATAATAACAATTAAATTAAACAACGTTTTACGCCGGTGTAGCTCAGGGGTAGAGCGTTTCCTTGGTAAGGAAGAGGTCACGAGTTCAAATCTCGTCATTGGCTCAAGAAGTATAATTTGTACACTAATATATAACTAAGATTAAAACTCATTAAACATGGCAAAGGAAACTTTTGATCGTTCCAAACCGCACTTAAATATAGGTACTATTGGACACGTAGATCACGGTAAAACTACTTTAACTGCTGCTATTACAACAGTATTGGCAAATGCAGGTCTTTCTGAATTAAGAAGTTTCGATTCTATCGATAACGCTCCAGAAGAAAAAGAAAGAGGTATAACAATTAATACTTCTCACGTAGAGTATTCAACTGCAAACCGTCACTATGCACACGTAGATTGTCCAGGTCACGCGGATTACGTTAAGAACATGGTAACTGGTGCTGCTCAGATGGATGGTGCTATTTTAGTAGTTGCTGCAACTGATGGTCCAATGCCTCAAACACGTGAGCACATCTTATTAGGTCGTCAGGTAGGTATTCCAAGAATCGTTGTTTTCTTAAACAAGGTTGATATGGTTGATGATGAAGAGCTTTTAGAGCTTGTTGAAATGGAAGTTAGAGAATTGCTTTCTTTTTACGAGTATGATGGTGATAATGGTCCTGTTGTTTCTGGTTCTGCTTTAGGTGCACTTAATGGTGAGCAAAAATGGGTAGATACAGTAATGGAATTGATGGAGGCTGTTGATAACTGGATCGAATTACCAAAGCGTGATGTAGATAAGGATTTCTTAATGCCTGTAGAGGATGTATTTACAATTACAGGTCGTGGAACAGTTGCAACTGGTCGTATTGAAACTGGTGTTGCTAATACAGGTGATGCTGTTGATATCATTGGTATGGGTGCTGAGAAATTAGCTTCTACTATTACTGGTGTTGAAATGTTCCGTAAGATATTAGATAGAGGTGAAGCTGGTGATAACGTAGGTATCTTATTAAGAGGTATTGAAAAGTCTCAAATCAGTAGAGGTATGGTAATCTGTAAGCCAGGTTCTGTTAAGCCACACTCTAAGTTTGAAGCTGAGGTTTATATCTTGAAAAAAGAAGAAGGTGGTCGTCACACACCATTCCATAATAACTACCGTCCACAGTTTTACGTAAGAACAACGGATGTAACAGGAACTATTAGTCTTCCTTCAGGAGTTGAAATGGTTATGCCTGGTGATAACTTAACAATTACAGTAGAATTATTATCTCCTATTGCACTTAGTGAAGGTTTACGTTTTGCAATCCGTGAGGGTGGTAGAACAGTAGGTGCTGGTCAGGTAACTAAGATCATAGAATAGATCTAAAATAATTACATTACATTGAGGGTGTCCTGCCGAGGTAGGATACCTTTCGATGTAAATATAGACGGGCGTAGCTCAGTTGGTAGAGCACTGGTCTCCAAAACCAGGTGTCGGGAGTTCGAGTCTCTCCGCCCGTGCAATAGAAAGGAAATGCGTTTCCTTTTATTTATAAATAATAAAGTAAAACATTCGCATGCTAACATATATTAAAGAATCAGTAGAAGAACTTAGAAATAATGTTACATGGCCAACAAGAGCAGAGGCTTCTAACCTTATGGTTGTTGTCGCTGTTTTTACTATTTTGTTTGCCTTGGCAACTTGGGGTGTAGATGAGCTTTTTAGTAAAGCTGTTAAGTTTTATTTTGATAAAGTTATAAACTAATAACCCTTGTGCTATGTCAGAAGTATTAGAGAAAAAATGGTATGTAGTTAGGGCGGTAAGTGGTCAAGAAAATAAAATTAAAGGCTATATCGAGAGTGAGGTAGCTAGATTAGGTTTTTCAGACTACTTAGAGGATGTTTTAGTTCCTACAGAAAAAGTGGTTCAGGTTCGTAATGGAAAAAAAATAAACAAAGAAAAGGTATATTTTCCTGGGTACATAATGGTAAAGGCTAATTTAGGAGGGGAGATGGTGCATATTATCAGATCTATAACTAATGTAATAGGCTTTTTAGGAGAAGTTAAAGGTGGCGATCCTGTTCCTTTAAGAAAATCAGAAGTAAATCGTATGTTAGGAAAAGTAGATGAGCTAGCTGTTACAACAGATAGTGTTGCTATTCCTTTTGTGTTAGGAGAAACAATAAAGGTTGTTGATGGTCCTTTTAACGGTTTTAACGGAACTGTTGAGAAAATTAACGAAGAAAAGCGTAAACTTGAGGTAATGGTTAAGATTTTTGGAAGAAAAACACCATTAGAGTTAAGTTATATGCAAGTTGAAAAAGTATAATTAAGAACTGTTACATAGTAAAAATGTGTGTTGCTTCCGAATAACATATATTTTTCGAATTTAATTTTATACAATGGCAAAAGAAGTAAGTAAAGTAGTTAAACTACAAGTTAGGGGAGGTGCAGCGAATCCATCGCCACCGGTTGGACCCGCTTTAGGTGCTGCCGGAGTTAACATCATGGAGTTCTGTAAGCAATTTAATGCGCGTACACAGGACAAACAAGGTAAGGTTTTACCAGTTGTTATCACGGTATTTAAAGATAAGTCATTTGACTTTATCGTTAAGACACCGCCAGCGGCAGTTCAGCTTTTAGAGGCAGCTAAGATAAAGAAAGGATCTGGCGAACCTAACAGAAACAAAGTGGCAAGTGTATCTTGGGACCAAGTTAAGCAAATTGCAGAAGACAAAATGGTAGATTTAAATGCATTTACAGTAGAGTCGGCAATGAGTATGATAGCAGGTACTGCAAGATCTATGGGTTTAAAAGTTTCAGGTACTAGACCTTTTTAAAATCTTAAAAGCAATTTAAAATGGCGAAATTAACAAAAAAGCAAAAAGACGCTTACGCAAAGATAGATAAGAACAAACTTTATTCTTTGGAAGAAGCATCTGCTTTAATAAAAGAAATAACTAATACAAAATTTGATTCATCTGTAGATGTTGCTGTACGTTTGGGTGTAGATCCAAGAAAAGCAAATCAAATGGTGCGTGGGGTTGTAACATTGCCACACGGAACAGGTAAAGATGTTAAAGTTTTGGCTTTAGTAACTCCAGACAAGGAAGCAGAAGCAAAAGAAGCTGGTGCAGACTATGTTGGATTAGATGAATATTTGGATAAAATAAAAAGCGGTTGGACAGATGTTGATGTAATTATCACTATGCCAAGTGTAATGGGTAAACTAGGACCTTTAGGTAGAGTTTTAGGACCAAGAGGTTTAATGCCTAATCCAAAAACAGGAACAGTTACTATGGATATAGCTAAAGCTGTATCTGAAGTAAAAGCTGGTAAAATTGATTTTAAAGTTGATAAAACAGGTATTGTGCATGCTGCGATAGGGAAAGTTTCTTTCTCTGAAGATAAAATTGCAGAGAACGCAAAAGAGTTGTTTGATACACTTATGAAATTAAAGCCTACTGCTGCAAAAGGTGTTTATGTAAAAAGTATTTACCTATCTAGTACAATGAGCCCAAGTGTTCAATTAGATCCAAAAGTAGTAGCATAACTGTTGCTTTAAAGTTTATATTATGACAAAAGAAGAAAAATTAAACGTAATAGAAGATTTAACTTCACAGTTAGCTGAAAATGCAACCATTTATTTGGCTGATATTTCAGGTTTAGATGCTGTAGCTACTTCAGATTTAAGAAGAGCTTGCTTTAAAGCGGGTGTTAAACTTTCAGTTATTAAGAATACATTGCTTGCTAAAGCAATGGAAGCTTCGGATAAGGAGTTTGGAGAACTTCCAGAGGTGTTAAAAGGAAACACTTCTTTAATGTTTTCTGAAACAAGTAATGCGCCAGCAAAATTAATAAAGAACTTCAGAAAAAAATCTGATAAGCCTTTATTAAAAGGAGCATTTATTGAAGAAGAAGTATATATAGGAGATGATCAATTAGATGCTTTAGTTAGCATTAAGTCTAAAGAAGAAGTTATTGGCGATATTATTGGATTGTTACAATCACCAGCTAAAAACGTTATTTCTGGACTTAAATCTGGTGGTGGAAAAATCGCTGGAATTCTAAAAACATTATCAGAAAAATAGTACGCACTAAAAACAATTATATTTTAAAAATTTATTAAACGATAGAAAAATGGCAGATTTAAAAGATTTCGCAGAACAATTGGTTAACTTAACTGTAAAAGAGGTAAACGAGTTAGCAAATATATTAAAAGATGAGTACGGTATAGAGCCTGCTGCTGCTGCAGTAGCTGTTGCTGCTGGTGGTGGAGCTGCTGGTGGTGAAGCTGCAGAAGAGCAAACTGAATTTGATGTTGTATTAAAATCAGCTGGTGCTTCTAAATTAGCAGTTGTAAAATTAGTTAAGGAATTAACTGGTTTAGGTTTAAAAGATGCTAAAGATATCGTAGATAGCGCACCAAAGGCTGTTAAAGAAGGTGTTTCTAAAGACGAAGCTGAAGGTATTAAAAAATCTTTAGAAGAAGCAGGAGCGGAAGTTGAGCTTAAATAATAGCAACAACCATAACGTTTTTGGGATAGGTCTTTACGCTATATGCGTATAGACCTAATCCCATTTTTATATATATTGTATATGAAGTAATATACTACGAGAATACTATTCATAACATAATTTTGTCCATTGATGTTCACAAAACAGACTCAAAGAATAAATTTTGCATCAGCTAAGAATATTCCAGATTACCCGGATTTCTTGGACATTCAGATTAAATCATTTCAGGATTTCTTCCAACTTGAAACTAAATCTGATGAAAGAGGCGACGAAGGTTTGTATAATACCTTCTTGGAAAACTTTCCAATTACTGACACAAGAAATCAATTCGTATTAGAGTTTCTTGATTACTTTATTGATCCACCTAGATATTCTATTCAAGAATGTATAGAAAGAGGGTTAACCTATAGTGTTCCACTAAAGGCAAGACTAAAACTTTATTGTACGGACCCAGAACATGAAGATTTTGAAACTATAGTACAAGATGTGTACTTAGGAACAATTCCTTACATGACACCAAGTGGTACATTTGTTATTAATGGTGCAGAACGTGTTGTTGTATCTCAATTACATCGTTCTCCAGGGGTTTTCTTCGGACAGTCTTTCCATGCTAACGGTACTAAATTGTATTCTGCAAGAGTAATTCCTTTTAAAGGCTCTTGGATAGAATTTGCAACAGATATCAATGGCGTTATGTACGCTTACATTGATAGAAAGAAAAAATTACCAGTAACAACCTTATTTAGAGCTATTGGCTTTGAACGTGATAAGGATATTTTGGAAATCTTTGATTTATCAGAAGAAATCAAAGTTTCAAATGCTGGACTTAAAAAAGTATTAGGACGTAAGCTTGCAGCTAGAGTATTAAATACTTGGCACGAGGATTTCGTAGATGAGGATACAGGTGAAGTTGTTTCTATAGAAAGAAACGAAATTGTATTAGATAGAGATACAGTTCTTGAAAAAGAACACATTGCCGAAATTATGGAGGCAGATGTAAAAACTATTCTTTTACATAAAGAGAATAATGCACAATCTGATTATGCAATTATTCATAATACATTACAAAAAGATCCAACAAACTCAGAAAAAGAGGCTGTTGAGCATATTTATAGACAATTACGTAATGCTGAGCCGCCAGATGAGGAAACAGCACGTGGTATTATAGATAAATTATTCTTCTCTGACCAACGTTACAACTTAGGTGAAGTAGGTCGTTATAGAATGAATAAAAAATTACAGTTAGATATTGGAATGGACAAGCAAGTCTTGACTAAAGAAGATATTATAACTATTATTAAATACTTAATAGAGCTTATAAACTCTAAAGCAGAGATTGATGATATTGATCACTTGTCTAACCGTCGTGTACGTACAGTAGGTGAGCAATTATCTCAGCAGTTTGGTGTAGGACTTGCTCGTATGGCAAGAACTATTCGTGAACGTATGAACGTTAGGGATAACGAAGTATTTACACCTATTGATTTGATTAATGCAAAGACATTGTCTTCTGTAATTAATTCTTTCTTTGGAACAAACCAGTTATCTCAGTTTATGGATCAAACAAATCCATTAGCAGAAATAACACACAAACGTAGATTATCTGCCCTTGGGCCAGGTGGTTTATCAAGAGAAAGAGCAGGGTTTGAGGTACGTGATGTTCACTATACACACTACGGTAGACTTTGTCCTATTGAGACTCCTGAAGGACCAAATATTGGACTTATTTCTTCATTATCTGTATATGCAAAAGTGAATCCTATGGGATTCTTAGAAACTCCTTACCGTAAGGTTACTAATGGTGTTGTAGATACAGAAGAATATGCATATTTAAGTGCAGAGGAAGAGGAAGGTATGAAAATATCTCAAGCCAATATTCCTTTAAAAGAAGATGGTGAAATAGATGTAGATAAGGTTATTGCTCGTGAAGAGGGTGATTTCCCAGTTGTAGATCCTGCAGAAATTAATTATACAGACGTTGCTCCAAATCAAATTGCATCAATATCTGCCTCTTTAATTCCGTTCTTAGAACATGATGATGCCAACCGTGCATTGATGGGATCTAACATGATGCGTCAGGCAGTTCCTTTGTTAAGACCAGAATCTCCAATTGTTGGTACTGGTTTAGAACGTCAGGTAGCATCAGACTCTAGAGTTTTAATTAACGCAGAAGGAGATGGTGTTGTTGAGTATGTAGATTCTCAAAAAGTTACTATTAAGTATGATAGAACTGAAGAAGAACGTTTAGTTAGTTTTGAAGAAGACTCTAAAACATATAACTTGGTTAAGTTTAGAAAAACAAACCAAGGTACAAGTATTAACCTTAAACCTATTGTAGAAAAAGGTGATAAGGTTAAAAAAGGTCAAGTATTATGTGAAGGTTATGCTACTCAATTAGGAGAGTTAGCCTTAGGTAGAAATATGAAAGTAGCCTTTATGCCTTGGAAAGGGTATAACTTTGAGGATGCAATTGTGATTTCTGAAAAAGTAGTTCGTGAAGACATTTTTACATCTATACATATTGATGAGTATTCTTTAGAAGTAAGAGATACTAAATTAGGAGCAGAAGAATTAACACATGATATTCCTAACGTTTCTGAAGAAGCTACTAAAGATTTAGATGAAAACGGGATGATCCGTATAGGTGCAGAAGTTAAACCTGGTGATATTTTAATTGGTAAAATTACTCCAAAAGGAGAATCAGATCCAACACCAGAAGAAAAATTACTTCGTGCTATATTCGGTGATAAGGCAGGAGACGTTAAAGATGCATCTTTAAAAGCATCACCATCTTTAAGAGGTGTTGTAATAGGTAAGAAATTATTTTCTAGATCTATTAAAGATAAACGTACTCGTGTAGAAGATAAAGATGCTATTAATAAATTAGAGCTAGAATACGAAGTTAAATTCCAACAGCTTAAAGATATATTAGTAGAAAAACTATTTACATTAGTTAATGGTAAAACATCACAGGGTGTACTTAATGACTTAGGAGAAGAAGTTCTTCCAAAAGGTAAAAAGTACTCTATGAAAATGTTAAACTCTGTTGATGATTTTGCTCACCTTGTAGGTGGAAGCTGGACAGTAGATAAGGATCTTAATGCAATGGTTGCAGATTTAATTCACAACTATAAAATTAAGCTTAACGATCTTCAAGGAAACTTAAGAAGAGATAAATTTACTATTTCTGTTGGTGATGAGTTACCTCCAGGAATAATGAAATTAGCTAAAGTTTATGTTGCTAAAAAACGTAAACTTAAAGTTGGTGATAAAATGGCGGGTCGTCACGGTAACAAAGGTATTGTTGCCCGTATTGTACGTCATGAAGATATGCCTTTCTTAGAAGACGGAACTCCAGTAGATATCGTATTAAACCCATTAGGTGTACCATCTCGTATGAACATTGGGCAAATATATGAGACTGTATTAGGTTGGGCCGGTTTAAAATTAGGCAAAAAGTATGCAACTCCAATTTTTGATGGTGCTACATTAGAACAAATTAACGGATACACAGATGAAGCAGGTATACCACGTTTTGGTCATACTTACTTATACGATGGTGGAACTGGAAAACGTTTTGATCAGCCAGCAACTGTAGGTGTTATTTACATGCTTAAATTAGGACATATGGTAGATGATAAAATGCACGCTCGTTCTATAGGTCCATATTCTTTAATTACACAACAACCATTAGGTGGTAAAGCACAATTTGGTGGTCAGCGTTTTGGAGAGATGGAAGTATGGGCACTAGAAGCATATGGTGCGTCTGCAACACTAAGAGAAATATTAACAGTTAAGTCTGATGATGTTATTGGTAGAGCTAAAACGTATGAGTCTATTGTAAAAGGCGAAACAATGCCAGAACCTGGTTTACCAGAATCTTTCAATGTATTAATGCATGAACTTAAGGGATTAGGTTTAGATATTAGATTGGAAGAATAACAAGACCTTGTCTTGAACACTATTTGTTAGATATATTTAATTTTAAGATCACCATATTGTTATGGCTAGACCAAAGGATAATAATACAATAAAAAGGTTCGATAAAATTTCAATCGGATTGGCATCTCCAGAAGCTATTTTGGCAGAGTCAAGAGGGGAAGTTTTAAAACCTGAAACAATTAATTATAGAACCCACAAACCAGAAAGGGATGGTCTTTTCTGTGAGCGTATTTTTGGCCCTGTAAAGGATTATGAGTGTGCCTGTGGTAAATACAAACGTATCCGTTACCGTGGTATTGTTTGTGACCGTTGTGGGGTAGAGGTTACAGAAAAGAAAGTACGTAGAGACAGAGTTGGGCACATTAACTTAGTAGTTCCTGTTGCTCACATCTGGTACTTCCGTTCTTTACCAAATAAAATAGGTTACTTATTAGGATTACCTTCTAAGAAATTAGACATGATCATCTATTATGAGCGTTATGTTGTAATTCAGCCAGGTATTGCTAAAGGACCAGAAGGTGAAGAAATTCAGAAAATGGATTTCTTGACTGAAGAAGAATACTTAAACATACTAGAGTCTATACCAGTAGAAAACCAATATTTGGAAGATACAGATCCAAATAAGTTTATTGCTAAAATGGGTGCTGAATGTTTAATAGAATTATTGTCAAGAATTAACTTAGACGAATTGTCATTTGAGTTAAGACATAAGGCAAATACAGAAACATCTAAACAACGTAAAACTGAAGCGTTAAAGCGTTTACAGGTTGTAGAATCATTAAGGGAGTCTCAAGAAAATAGAGAAAACAGACCTGAGTGGATGATTATGAAAGTAATCCCAGTTATTCCACCAGAGCTTAGACCTTTAGTGCCATTAGATGGTGGTCGTTTTGCAACATCAGATTTAAATGATTTATATAGAAGAGTAATAATCAGAAACAATCGTTTAAAAAGATTGGTAGAGATAAAGGCTCCAGAAGTAATTCTTAGAAATGAGAAACGTATGCTTCAGGAATCTGTAGACTCTCTTTTTGATAATACACGTAAATCATCAGCTGTAAAAACTGAATCTAATAGACCATTAAAATCATTATCAGATTCTTTAAAAGGTAAACAAGGGCGTTTCCGTCAAAACCTATTAGGTAAACGTGTAGATTATTCTGCTCGTTCGGTAATTGTTGTTGGGCCAGAATTGAAGTTATTTGAGTGTGGTTTGCCAAAAGATATGGCTGCAGAGCTTTACAAACCTTTTGTTATACGTAAGTTAATAGAAAGAGGTATTGTAAAAACAGTTAAATCTGCTAAGAAAATTATAGATAAAAAAGAGCCAGTAGTTTGGGATATTTTGGAAAACGTTCTTAAAGGACACCCAGTATTACTAAACCGTGCTCCTACGCTTCACCGTTTAGGTATACAGGCATTTCAGCCAAAACTTATAGAAGGTAAAGCTATCCGTTTACACCCATTAGTATGTACGGCATTTAACGCCGATTTTGATGGGGATCAAATGGCAGTACACTTACCATTAGGTCCAGAAGCAATTTTGGAAGCTCAGTTGTTAATGCTTGCATCACACAACATATTAAACCCTGCTAATGGTTCACCAATAACAGTACCTTCTCAGGATATGGTTTTAGGTCTTTATTATATGACTAAAGAACGTAAATCTACTCCAGAGGTGCCAATTAAAGGTGAAGGGTTAACTTTCTATTCTGATGAAGAAGTTGTAATAGCTTTTAATGAGGGAAGACTTGATTTAAATGCAGGTATAAAAGTAAGAGCAAAAGACTTTAATGAAGAAGGAGAACTTGTATACCAAATAATACCTACTACAACAGGTAGAGTTTTATTTAATATGATGGTGCCAGAACAGGCAGGTTATATTAATGATGTATTAAATAAAAAATCTTTAAGAGATATTATTGGTGGTATTTTGGCTGTTACAGACGTGCCAACTACTGCAGAATTCTTAGATAAGATAAAAACTTTAGGATATGAATTTGCCTTTAAAGGTGGTTTATCTTTTAGTTTAGGAGATATTATTATCCCTAAAGAAAAACACGAAATGATTGCAGAGGCTAACGGTCAAGTAGACGGTATTATGGCTAACTACAACATGGGTCTTATTACTAACAATGAGCGTTACAACCAGGTAATTGATGTTTGGACATCTACCAATGCAATGCTTACAGAGTTAGCAATGAAGCGTATTCGTGAAGATCAGCAAGGATTTAACTCTGTGTATATGATGTTAGATTCTGGTGCAAGGGGTTCTAAAGAGCAAATTCGTCAGTTAACTGGTATGCGTGGATTAATGGCTAAGCCTAAAAAATCTACTGCAGGTGGTGGTGAAATTATTGAAAACCCTATTCTTTCTAACTTTAAGGAAGGTTTATCAATTCTTGAATACTTTATTTCTACTCACGGTGCACGTAAAGGTCTTGCAGATACCGCTTTAAAAACTGCCGATGCGGGGTATTTAACTCGTCGTTTGGTTGATGTATCACAAGATGTTATCATTAACACAGAAGACTGTGGAACATTAAGAGGTATAGAAGTTTCAGCTTTAAAGAAAAACGAAGAAATAGTTGAATCTTTAGGAGCTCGTATTCTAGGTAGAATTTCACTACATGATTTATTTGATCCTGTAACGGAAGAACAATTATTATCTGCTGGTCAGTTGATAGTAGAGTCTGATGTTAAGAAAATTGAAGCATCACCAATAGAGAGCGTAGAAGTACGTTCTGCATTAACTTGTGAGGCAGAAAAAGGAATTTGTGGTAAATGTTATGGTCGTAACCTTTCAACCAATAAAATGGTACAAAGAGGTGAGGCTGTAGGTGTTGTTGCTGCACAGTCTATTGGAGAGCCAGGTACACAGTTAACACTACGTACATTCCACGTGGGTGGTATTGCAGGTAACATTTCTGAGGATAATAAATTAGAAGCTAAATTTGCAGGTATTGCAGAAATAGAAGATTTAAGAACTGTTAATGGTGAAGATAATGAGGGTAACAAAGTAAAAATTGTTATCTCTAGAACATCAGAAATAAAAATAGTTGATGCTAAAACAGGTATTACTTTAAGTACAAGTAACATACCTTACGGTTCTCAACTAGCTATAGAAAACGGAGCTAAAGTTGCTAAAGGTGATGTAATATGTTCTTGGGATCCATATAACGGTGTAATTGTATCAGAATTTACTGGTAAAGTTTCATACGAAAATATAGAACAAGGTGTTACTTACCAGGTAGAAATAGATGAACAAACAGGTTTCCAGGAAAAAGTAATTTCAGAATCTAGAAACAAGAAGTTAATACCAACATTATTAGTTAAAAATAATAATGATGAGATATTACGTTCTTACAACCTTCCAGTTGGATCTCACATTATGGTAGATGACAATGATAAGGTTACTGAGGGTATGACGTTAGTTAAAATTCCACGTAAGTCTGCTAAGTCTGGTGATATTACGGGTGGTCTTCCAAGAGTTACAGAACTTTTCGAAGCACGTAACCCATCTAACCCAGCAGTTGTTTCAGAAATTGATGGTGTTGTTTCTTTTGGTAAAATTAAAAGAGGTAACCGTGAAATTATTATAGAGTCTAAATTAGGTGATGTTAAAAAGTACTTAGTAAAACTATCAAATCAAATTCTTGTACAAGAAAATGATTATGTTAGAGCTGGTATGCCATTATCTGATGGATCTATAACACCTGCAGATATCTTAGCAATTAAAGGCCCTTCTGCTGTACAACAATACTTAGTGAACGAAGTTCAGGAAGTATATCGTTTACAAGGTGTAAAAATTAATGACAAGCACTTTGAGGTTGTTGTTAGACAAATGATGCGTAAAGTTCGTATACAAGATCCGGGTGATACTATTTTCTTAGAAAACCAATTGGCACATAAAGAAGATTTTATCAGGGAGAATGATGAGATTTACGGTAAAAAAGTTGTTGAAGAGGCAGGAGATTCTGATAACTTAAAAGCTGGACAAATAATAACAGCTAGAGAGTTAAGAGATGAAAACTCAATCTTGAGACGTGCTGATAAAGCATTAGTATCTGCTAGAGATGCTGTTGCAGCAACTGCAACACCAATTTTACAAGGTATTACAAGAGCATCTTTACAAACTAAATCTTTCATCTCAGCGGCATCGTTCCAGGAGACAACTAAAGTATTAAACGAGGCAGCAGTAGCTGGTAAGGTTGATAACTTAGAAGGATTAAAAGAAAATGTAATTGTTGGTCATAAGATTCCTGCAGGAACAGGTATGAGAGATTATGATAGCATCATAGTAGGTTCTAAAGAAGAATATGATGAGATTATGGCTCGTAAAGAGGAACTTAAATTTTAAGTTGTATGAGTGATTCTAATCAAGATCAGAAGCAAATAAATATTGAATTGGATGAGAAAACTGCTGAAGGAGTTTATTCTAATTTGGCAATAATTAACCATTCAGTATCAGAATTTGTAGTAGACTTTGTTAGTTTAATGCCAGGAGCACCAAAGGCAAAAGTGAAAAGTAGAATTATACTTACACCACAACATGCTAAAAAGCTTTTAAAAGCATTAAATGACAATGTTCAACGTTTTGAAAAGGCTCACGGAGCAATTAAAGATTATGAGCAGCCTTCAGTACCAATTAATTTTGGTCCAACAGGAGAAGCATAATAAAAGAACCACGCAATTTGCGTGGTTTTCTTTTTTATAAAAATGACTAGTCCTAAATAATCGATACAGATT
>NZ_ARZX01000016.1:0-98266 GCF_000568425.1 Cellulophaga geojensis KL-A | reverse complement strand
TAATAATCCATAACAAAAACATCATCTATTAACGAACCTATATCGTTAATAAGTGCTAAATGTTCTTTATGAACTAAATACACCTCTAGTGCTTTTTCATCTTTAAAAGTAAGCATAAAGCTATGGGTAAACCCTTTACTTTTTCCTTCTTTACTATTGTTAATTCCCCATTCAAAATCTATAATCTCAGGAATTTTATTTTTTAACGCTACAAAATTCTCTACTGCCCTATTTACCTCTTTTGGTGTAGCTGCATCTTTATATTTTAAATTTACAACATGTCTAAGTTTTTTGCCATTTTTTGGCTTAAAATTGACTTTATACGCAAACATCTTTTTTACTTTTGGATCTACAGAACCAGATAAAAAAAAGAAATTCTCTTTAATTTTTATTGATGTTAAACCGTAATAAATAGGGTAGTTAGTATCTAACACGCCAGAAGGTTTTAATACGCCATTTGCGTTTAACTTACATAATTGTATACTGTTATCATCACGTGTACCTATTGCTACTAATGCTTCAGAATCATCAATTTTTAATATTTCAATACGTGTTTGTCCTGCTAATTTTGTGGCAGCATTATTAACTAAAATAGAATGAGGAATAAGCTCTCCTGCCTCATTAACTTTAAAAACGCTTACACCATCACCGTGAAAAATAAAATCTTTCTTCTTTATAAAATTACCTCTTTTATAATATTTATGATGTCTATGCCCTACAACAATATAATGGTTACCTCCTAAAGTAACTCCGTTTACAGGATATGTACCTGTTAAGTAACGGTTGGTGGTATTGTCTGCAATGTTATTTATATTTTTAAAATTACCATTGTTAAAAACCTCAAAACTACTAATACCATTGTCTTGAAAACCACCTGTAATAAGATACGTTTTGCCATTTATTTTATGAGAATACATACCAATTATACCGTCTGTATGCATAAGATCGTCATCTGCAAGCGATTGTATATGACTAAGTTTTCCGTTCTTATGTATTTTAAAACAACTTAAACCAGGTGTGCTCTCTAACCCACCAACAAAAAGGTAAAAATTATTTTTTATATGAATAACCTTAAGGGTAATAACTGTGCCTAAATATGTTTCTGGCGTATCGTTTAAAACAAATGCCCTTTGTAAACTTCCATTATCCTCTATGCTATAAACTTCTACACTGTTGCCTCCTTTATTGCCAACAAACAAATAATCTGTTCCTTTAATATTATGGGCTACCAAACCTCTTGCTGGTCCTTTTTTATTCTGCAACTCATAAGCACCAACTGGCATTAATTCTCCGGTAGCGTTTAATTTAAATACATTTATAAATGCACCATCTCCCCCAGAAAACACGTAATTAACTCCGTTTTTCTTATAAGTAGTAGCTGTTACTGTGTTGTACTTAGTTGTTTTGTAATCTGTTTGTTCTAAAATGGTAAGGTTACCTTTTGTAAGTTGAGCGTAACCAAGCAGGCAATTACAACTTACAATAACAAAAAATATACTTTTAATCCAATTCATTTTATTTTGTTTTTTTCTCTGTTAATATAGATTTTGCTCCGTAAGTCGCTATTTTATGATCCTCTTCTATTGTACCACCACTTACTCCTATGGCTCCTATTATTTTTCCTTTATTGTTTTTGATAGGAACTCCTCCTGGAAAACTGACTAACCCATTATTAGAGAGTTCTATATTGTAAATAATACCACCTGGTTGGGTAAGTTTACCTAAATCTCCCGTAGCGATATTAAAATAACGAGAGGTTTTTGCCTTTTTTATAGCTACATCTATACTACCTAAAAAAGAATCGTCCATACGTATAAAGGCTTTTAAATTTGCTCCTGCATCTACCACTGCAATATTTACCAAAACTCCCATAGTCTCTGCTTTCTCTTTTGCTGCCAAAACAGCACTTAAAGCATCTTTATCTGTAACATCTGTTGTGTTTTGCGCCACTAAAAAAGGTGAGGTAAAAATTAGGAGTGCAAATAAAAGTCTACTGTGTTTTAAAGTTTTTTCTTTTGGTTTAGAGGCAATTTTATGGTTATAAAAATTCATCATTATTGGTTATTACAGTTACAATAAATGCAAATCTCCATAATGAAAATGAAAAAAAAGTTGAACAAGTTCAACTTTAAAAAAATTATTTTTCGCTTTTTTTAATTTTACTCAAAAACTCGTGTCTAATACCAAGGTAACCTGCTATTTGTTTATCTGTTAATTTTAAAGAAATATCTGGATATGTATTTATAAAATACAAATACCTTTCTTTAGCTGTTAGGGAATGGTTGCGTATTAACCTTCTTTGCCATGATACAATTGCTTTTTGAAACATTATTTTGAAAAGCTTTTCTACAATTGGGAGTGAGTTGCATAATGTCTGCTTGTCTTCTCTACTAATTAACAACACCTTACTATCTTCTAAAGCTTGTATATTTAATTCTGATGGAGACTGATTCATAAAACTATCTATATCCATCAACCACCAGTCTTTTGCTGCAAAATACAAGGTATTATCATTACCATTTTTATCTAATGAAAACACTCTAAAGCAACCTTGTACTACAAAACCTTCAAACTTACAAATGCTACCTTGAGTTAATAAAAACTCTTTTTTCTTTATTTCTTTAGTTGTAAAATAAGAACATATTTGTTCTAACTCTTTACTAGAAAGGTCTAAGTTTTGTTTTAAATTATCTTTTAATAATTGGTATGGCATCTTTCAAAAAAAATAGTTTTAATGCTTTTTTTATTCACAGCTAATTAAAGGTACTAATTTAAAGTAGCTAAATACTCTTCTGCATTAGTTAGGTGTGTATTTTGTTTCTCCTCATCCATTTTATCGTACATACGCACTAACATTCCTAATCTAGGATTAGACAAGAAAAAATCTCTGTGTGTATGCATAAATCTCCAAAAGAGTCCGTCCCATATATTTTGCCACTCTCCTTTTTTATAGTTACTCATTTTTACTACATAATTACTGCCACTTATATAGGGTTTGGTTGCCATTAATCCGCCATCTGCAAACTGACTCATACCATACACATTGGGTACCATAACCCAGTCATAAGAATCTATAAACAGTTCCATAAACCACTGGTAAACCTCATCTGGATTAAACTCGCACAACAACATAAAATTACTTAACACCATTAAACGTTCTATATGGTGGCAATAGCCTGTTTGTAGTAGTTTTTTAATAGTTTGGTCTATGGGTGGTATACCTGTTGTTCCGTTATAAAAAGATGCCGGTATTTTACGTGTAAACTTCCAATAGTTGGTAGTGCGCTCTTCTGCACCTCTTGTGATATACATACCTCTAATAAATTCTCGCCAACCTATAATTTGCCGTACAAAACCTTCTGTAGAGTTTATGGGTACATTATTAGTCTTGGCATAATCTAGTGCTTTGTCTATAATCTCTTTTGGTGTAATTAACCCCACATTTAACATAGGTGTTAATACACTGTGGTTAAGTATAGAGTTTTCTGCTACAATGGCATCTTCATACACACCAAACTCCATAAATCGTTGGTCAAAAAATTGTTGCAACCAATCTTCTGTTGCCTTAAAACTAGTTGGGTAAAGAGATTGCTCTGTTAGTTTTCCTAAGTTATCTGCAAAATTTTTATTTACATACTCTTTTGCTTCTTTATAATACTCATCTACATCTGGAAACTGAATTGATGGAGGCGTTTTTTTAGCTGGGTATTTTTTACGATTCTCGGCATCATACGTCCATTTATCACCTTCTGGCTCTCCGTTTTCATCAATAAGAATATCTAATTTTTTACGCTGCTCTTTGTAAAAAGTAGTTTGATGGTATTTTTTTTTGTCTGCTGTAAAAAACGATTCTAAACCATCTTCTGTATTTATAAATAAAGGCGATGTATGTACTGTGGTTTTTATTCCTGCTTTTTCAGCACTTTCTTCAATTCGTTTTTTTAACCAATTATCTGTTGGGTCTATATAATTTATATGCTCAACATTATTGTTTTGTAATTCTTGTATAAATACTCTTATATCAGATTTTTTTTTAATTGATTCTATATATGTTACATCACATTTATGCTTCTCAATTAAAAAATCTTTATACCTCATCATTGTTGCTCTATGAAAAGCAATTTTTTGTTTATGAAAAGAGTACTGTTTAAAAAATAAATATTCTTCTATTAAATAAATGGTTTCATCTTTACCTAATATGGGTGATTTTTTAAATAATTGATGCGGAAAAACAATACTTATACTTTTCATTTATTTCTTTTACAACGTTGACTACAATACTTAACCTCTTCCCAATTTTTCTCCCACTTTTTACGCCAAGTAAATGGACGTTCACAAACAATACATATTTTTTGTGGTAGGTGCTGTTTTTTCATTTTTATTATTTTTTCTTCCCAATTAGTAGTTTTACAACCCAATTAGGTAATGTAGCATTACACAACTATTTTTTTTATTAATTTTTTACACGAAAACAAACTTTAAGCATTTGGTATAAGTCTGGATGTTTTTTCTTCATTAGTTTGGGCTTTTCAAAAAAATATTCTGCAGCTACTGCTAAAAACTCAGCTTCATTGGTTCCTCCATAATTTCTAATATCAGACTTATTATCATTAATGGCTTCCATTTCTTTATGTATAATTTTTAACCAAGGTATAACATTAGGTTCTTGTATTAATCGTTCTGGCACACCATCAATAACACCATCTTGTTTGTCTATTAAATGTACAAACTCATGAATACCTGTGTTATGAACATGTGCTTTTTTTTGAAATCCTTGATGAAGTGCTTTTCTAGATAAAAGCATTTGATTTTTAAATTGCCCACTACCCACCATACCTGCAATATTTCTGTTTTTATCTTTTTGTGCAAAACCCAAATCTTTATTAAAATGGTCTGGGTAAACCAATACTGTACTCAAGTTTTTGTAATACCACTCATTAAAATTAAAAACAGGAATTACAGCACTAGATGCAATTAAAACCCTATCTACATCTTCTAATTTAAAACCTACACTTTCCACATTAACCTCACTTAAAAACAGCATTATACGTGCTTGAAAACGTTGTTGTTCTGCTACAGATAAGTTTTTATAAAACCGAACGTGTTTTAATAAAATAGTATGCCAATTGGCAGGAAAAGCTTGTGCCTTTTTCTTTCTGGTTAACATAAAACCATAAATAATAAAGGCTACTAACAGTAAAAATCCAATAGTATATATCATATTTATAAATTAGGTAAAAGTGCTCTATTAAACATACAGCTCTTTTTTACATTTTTTCCAAAAAGCAAAGAAAGAAGGGTAATAACCGGTAACTGTAAACATCCAATCTCTTGCATCTTGCTCTCCCTTATAGTGTGTTGCTGTTGGATGCTCTTTAAAGTAAATATTCTTGAGCTTATAAGTTGCGACTAAGTCTGCAAACTCCCCAACATAAATTTGTACATTACCTATATTATCTTCTGCTAATTTTAGCATAAAATCTATACTCTTTTTAGATACCGGATACTTTTTAAAGTGAGAAGGCTCTAATAACAAAACTCTATTTACAACTTCTTCTTTTCTCCAATTAGGATCTAGATTGTAAAAATTATAAATACAAGTTGGTAATTCTTCATTTAACTCTATTTGTAAAGGTTTAGGAAGTGCAATTGTTAAATCTATATCTATATTTTTTTCTAGCTCTTCAGGTATTTTTAAGGTCTCAAAAGCACTGTAAGGAATATCTAAAAAAGTATTATTCTGTTCTGTAAAACAGTACTTATTAATATTTTCTTGATTGGCATAATATTTTTTATTGGAATTTGAACCTGCCACCCATTGCCAACTTAAAGCGTTACTTGCCCAATCTGCATCTAACAAGTAATAGTACATCCATTTTGCAGGTAACAACCAATGGCTTTGCCCTATATTACACGCCAAAGATGCTGCATACATACGCAAATGGTTGTGCATATAGCCTGTTTGTTCTAATTTTCTTATTGCGTTATCTACAGCTATTATTCCTGTATTTGCCTCTACAATTGATTTTGGTATTTGTATATTAGATACAGGTGTTTGTGTGTGTTTTAAATCTGCATTAATTTCATCTCCTTTTGCTATCCAAACCTGCTGCCAATAATCTCTCCAAGCTAATTCCTGTATAAATTTTTCAATTTCTAAAGGTTTATGTCCTTGAGATAAAACTTCTTTTAATATATATTTAGTAGAAATTACACCTCTAGAAATATAGGGCGATAAATAGGTTACTGCTCCGTTAATATAATTTCTTGTAGAAGCATATTCAATAGGATTTATTTGATTTACTCGCTTGTAAATTTCATCAATAGTGGTTGAAAAAAAGGCAGATTCATCTTCAAATAACTTCATACTGCGCTGTTATTGTACTTTCTCCCAGATTAGCTCTGCGTTTAAATAAAAACTACCTATAAAATTAAAATTACATTCATTAGGCTTTATAATAGATAAGAAGGTTTCATTATTCTCTCTCTTGTATAAATGATAGGTCTGGCCTACAATAGGTTCAAAAGTAAACTTAGCATCAAAAATTAGTTTGTTATACTCGTATTGCTCTAGCATAGCATCATACTCAGCTTTAAGCTCTAAATACCTTGCCTCTAACTTGTGGTTTACTTTATTTATACTCCTATTTTTCCAGGCTATATTATCTGTAGTGGTAATAACTGGTGCACCAACAGATGTTGCATATGGCTTAAGTGCAGCATCATACTTTTGGTTTTCTACATTAAAAACTACATTATCAGGTTTTTTACTCTCCTTCATTTATAATAACTTGTTTATCAATAACTAAAAAAGAATTAAAAAAAGAAATCCTCTTTTACTTTATAAAGATAAGCATTGTATCATAATTAACAGAACTAAAAGTGAACGGGCGTTCTTACAAAACTGACAGTTCTACACTCTTGTAATTAGATTTTGGAGCATCACAAACCGAGCATTTATAATTTTCTGGCAAGTCTGTAAAAGCGGTATTAGGGGAGATTCCAAAAGTAGTATCTCCGTACTCTTCATCATAAACGGTAAAACAAGAAACACATTGGTGTACCGCTTTTACTAATTGCTCTGCCTTGTTACTATCCTCTACGGCAACAACATCTGTACGTCCTAATTGTTTAAAGTATTTTTTACTAAGTTCCATTAGCAAACCTGGCAGTTCTATTTTATCTACATCTAATGCATAAGCTTTATAAATATGTGTATTTGGGTCAAAATTTTTAAAGTGTAATACATTATACGTTGGCCTAATTACAAAATCTTTAGCTATTGTTGGTGTTGTATTTTTTTCTATAATTACAGATGCAAAATGCGATCTTTTACCAGATTCATTACTTAAGCCAAAGGTTAAACCGTAGGTGCTAATATCATTTTGGTTTAAACTTAATACCAAAAAGTTTTTTAAGTCTAAAGCCTCTATATCATCAACCGGTAAATGCCAATTCATTTCTAATTGAGAATGCCTAATATTTATACCTCTTTGCCCTAAAAAGCGTTCTAAACTTGGCCTACTTTGCTTTTTAATACCCTTTACAATAAGAGATTTCCAAGGAGTTATGCATATTTTACCAATACCATTGTCTAAACAAAAACCACAAAATTCTTTTAAAAAATTAAGGTCATATTTATTATTTCTCCAATACAAACCAAGCCAATATTGGTCTAGTCCCATACGGTTCATCCCCTCATAATACGGAAAAGTAAGGTAAGGCACTTCTAAGTCTTTCTCTATGGTTTTATTATTGGTGTCTAGTTTTTTACTAAGTACAAAAAATAATTCTTCAACACTTTCTACATCTTCATAAATATCTTCTATGGCTTTAGATATAATATTAATATCCCAACTATACACTAATACTGGGTAATAGTCTCCTTTTTCCCACTGTGGCAATTTTATATTTAAATACCAATAATCTTCGCTCTCTGATGCTATAAAATTTAAATTACCACTAAAAATAGGCACTAGACGCTGCTTTGGGTCTGTTATATTTATTTTTAATTTAGGCAGGTAATTAAATCGTTCTAAAATATATAAAAAGGTAGATCCTTTTAACCAAAAGGTCATATCAAAAATATCTGCACATACGTAAGACGACACTATATTTTGGTAAGCTCTTGTACCAATGATATCTGTATTATATTCAGAAATACGCTCTAACTGTTCTTCTTTGGTGTTTTCTAACGGAAACAACAAATCTTGCCTAGAACCAAAATAAACTTCTTTAAGGCCAGCTGCCTCTAACATTGTTATACTATCTTTTAATTCTCCTGGAGAAGTAACGCCACCTTTAATTAAAATTCTATGTAAATCATCATTCATAATAAAACTATTAATTTGCTAGTAAAAGCTGACTATTAAGTATTTCTTTAATTTCTGGCTTGCAGCTACCACAACCTAAACCTGCTCCTGTTTGTGAACACAGCTTGGCAAAATCTGTACAGCCGTCTTTAATTGCATCTGTAACATTACCTTTACCAACTTGACTACATGAACAAACTAATTTACCTTTTAAAGGTACAGAGTTAGAGGCACCTCTTAGCAGCTCATTTCGTTTTTCCGATAGTTCTATTTCCTCTTCAATTAAACGTTTAAATTCTGCAAATTCATTTTTATCTCCCATTAAAATGGCTCCTTTTAATGTATCATCTTTAACAATACATTTTTTATAAAAGCGCTTGCTTACATCCATTAAAATAATTTCTTCATAACTGTTATCACCTGCAGGAGAGTTTACCATACCAATGCTACATAAATCTAAGTTTTCAAACTTTAAAATATTCATTAAAACTGAGCCATTATAAATACTACTGTAATCTCCTAAAATATAATTTGCAGCAATATCTGCCTGTTGTTCTGCGGCAGATGTAATACCAAAAAGTGAGTTGTTAAATTCTGCAATTTCACCCAATGCAAAAATTGATGGATTACTGGTTTGCATATAAGAATTTACCACAACACCACGTCTAGTTTTTAGCCTTGTTTGTTTAGCCAACTCTATATTTGGCCTTGTACCAATAGCATAAACTATAGCGTTACATTTAATAGTTTTTCCTGTTTTTAGGTTTACCAAAATACTATGACTAGTTGTTTTTTCATCAAAAACAGTACTAACTTCATTATCAAAATATAAATTTATATCTCTTTCTAAAACATCTTGCGCTAATAACCTACTTGCAACATTATCTAATTGACGCTCCATTAACCTTGGAGCTCTTTGTATAATACTAATATTTACATTAATTTTTTTTAAAGCAGCTGCCAACTCCAAACCTAAAAGTCCGCCTCCTACTATAACCACGTGTTGTGCATTATTAGGCAAGCCTGTTTCATGCAAGTACTTTTTTAACTTATCTGCATCTCCACGTTCTCTCATAGTAAACCTACCTGGCAGGTTAATTGGCACATCACTAGGTACAAAAGCTCTACTACCAGTTGCCATTATTAGTAAATTGTAATTGTGGGTTACTCCATTAGCATCTGTAACTTGTTTTTTGTCATCGTTTATTTTAGAAACTCCAACTCCAGCATGTAGTTTAATATTTAATTTTTTTAGTTCTCCTTTTTTAAGTTTTTCTAAAGATTGCCATGAGAGCTCATTACTAACATACTCTGGCAATAATACTCTGTTATAAAAAGGATCTTTCTCTTTAGAAAAAACATGCAGTTCATCTACCGTATTTTTTTCTCTATAAGTTTGTATAAATCTATATGCTGCAGCACCCGCGCCAACAATTATAACTTTTTGTTTGGGTTTTACGTATTTTTCTACTTGTACGGCACAGTACTTAAAGTCGGGCTCTTTAGATACTGGGTCTACAATATCATTAGTTAAATTATTTGCCCTTCCAAAATCGTTATTTAATATTTTCCCCCAATGCATTGGTAAAAAAACCACCTGTTCTCTAATATCAAAATTAATAGTTACTTTAACCTGTACTTTACCTCTTTTACTTTTTACTACGGCAATATCTCCTTCTTTTAATTTTCTTAAAAAGGCATCTACCATATTCATTTCTAAATAAGGCATAGGTATGTGCGTAAGCAAACGTTTTACTTTACCCGTTTTTGTTCTGGTATGCCATTGGTCTCTTACTCTACCTGTGTTTAAAATTAATGGATAATCTACACTTGTTTCCTCAGACTGGTTATAGGTTTCTGATGGCGCATTAAAATGTGCTTTGCCATCTTGGGTATTAAAAGCAAAATTAGTAAACAGGCGCGGTGTTCCTAGATGGTTTTTATCTGGTACTGGCCACTGAAAACTTCCTTCGGTTTTTAGCCTATTGTATGATAAACCAGAAACATCTATACTTGTGCCTTTAGTAAGTAAACAGTACTCATCATACACCTCACTAGCATTGTTATAATTGAAGCCAGAGTATCCCATTTCTTGAGCAAAACGCCATAATATTTCTGCGTCTGGCAATGCTTCGCCTGGTGCATTAATAACTTTTGGCAAGTAACTAATTCGTCTTTCAGAATTTGTCATTGTGCCTTCTTTCTCTAACCAACCAGCAGCTGGCAAAAGTAAATCTGCAAATTTTGTGGTCTCAGAATTATGAGAAACATCTTGTACTACAACAAATTTTGCCTTTTTTAGTGCTTGCTCAATTTTAGTTGCGTTAGGCATACTTACCACAGGGTTTGTACAAATAATCCAAATAGCTTTTAAATCACCATTATCTAAAGCATTAAACATTTCTGTTGCGGTGTAGCCTGGTTTTGCTTGTACTTGTTTACCTCCCCAAAAATCCGATACTTCTTTTCTGTGTTCAGGATTATTTAAATCTTTGTGTACTGCCAACAAATTTGCCATACCACCAACCTCACGACCACCCATTGCATTTGGTTGCCCTGTTAAAGAAAACGGACCAGAACCTGGCTTACCAATTTGACCTGTAAGTAGTGATATGTTTAGCAATGCTACATTTTTAGAAACTCCAATTACACTTTGGTTAAGCCCCATTGTCCACATACTAATAAAGCCTTTTGCATTACCAATATATAGTGCTGCTTTTTTTATATCTTCTGCTTTTATACCACATTTTTTAGCAGCAGCATTTAACGTTAATTGAAAAGCACTTGCTTTGCATTCTTCAAAATTTATGGTATGTTTTTTTATAAAACTCTTGTCTATTTTCTTTTTCTCTATAAGCACACGCGCAATAGCATTAAAGAGAATAACATCTGTACCGGGTAAAATTTGTAAGTGCAAATCTGCAGAGGCACAAGTCTGTGTTTTTCTTGGGTCTACTACTATTATTTTTACATTAGGGTTTTCTTCTTTATGCTTCTCTAAACGTCTAAATAATATTGGGTGACACCAGGCAGGGTTTGCACCAGCAATTAAAAAACAATCTGCCAACTCTATATCTGCATATGCAATTGGTACAGAGTCCTCGCCCACTGTTTTTTTATAACCAACAACAGCAGAACTCATACATAAACGTGAGTTGGTATCTATATTATTACTACCAATAAACCCTTTTATTAATTTATTAGCCAAATAGTATTCTTCTGTTAAGCACTGACCAGACACATAAAAACCTACACTATCTGGCCCGTGCTTATCTATAATACTTTTAAAAACTGCTGCTCCTCTTTTAAAAGCATCATCCCAAGAAACTCTTTGTAAAGGGTGGTTTTTACTCCAACGCATTTCTGGATACAAAATACGATCTGTGGTGTCTTGAGCTACGTAGTTTAAATTTTTACCCTTAGAACACAACATACCTTTGTTTACCGGATAGTTTTTATTACCCGATACAGTTAGTACGTTTTTAGCATCTTTTTCTACAATTATTCCGCAACCTACACCGCAATAACAGCAAATAGTTTTATGTGTTGTATTTTTTTGCATAGTTCTAAATAACAGATGTGTAAACATCTTTTTAAACTATGGAAAGATACAGAATTACGTATAAATACGTAGTAACGATATGATAATAATAAGGGGATGAAATTGTTTAATTTACAAATAAACCCCTTAAAAATAGTAGGTTAACTATTGTTGCAGCTTGTTATACGCTGTTGGTAGTTTTAAACTAAATTATACTGTTGTGCTTTTTTAGATAAATCTATAAGGTTTTTAACTTCCATTTTACGCATTAAATTAAACCTATGCGTTTCTACAGTACGTTTACTATTTTGTAGTTTTTCTGAAATTTGTTTGTTAGTTAAACCTGTTAAAACCAATTCTAACACCTGTAATTCTTTACTTGTAAGATCAAAAGGATTACTATTATTTTTAGAAGTTTTTACTGTTTCTGATGCTGTTTTATTATGAAGTAAATTATTAACCAATACATTAGATATGTCTCCGCTAAAATACTTACCTCCTTGTTGCACAGTGTGTATTGCTTTTATAAACTCTACTTTACCTGTATCTTTTAATAAGTAACCGTTTGCACCTGCATCTACAGATTTAAGAATATATTCTTCTGAATCATGCATAGACAAAATAATGGTTTTAGTTGTAGATCCTTTTTTATTTAAAAACTCAACAGCATCTATACCATTCATTACTGGCATTCTAATATCTATAATTAAAAGGTCTGGTTTTTTTTCTTCAACAATATCAATGGCTTCTTTACCGTTAGACACCTCTGCTACTACAACCAAATCTTTTTCTTCTTCTAGTAAAGAACGTATTCCGTCTCTTACTAAAGAATGATCATCTGCCAATACAATACTTATAGTGCTACTCATTCATCAAAATATTTTTACAAATATAATTTAAAAATACGTAGTGACATACGTAATATACTTAGGCAATACTATAAAAAAAGTCGCCACATAATACTGTAGCGACTAGTGAACAGTTATTTAATTGATGATTATTTTGTTGTATTTAAAAATTTTGGTTTGATGGTTAACATTGCCCATGCCCAATTTTGACCTCCAGCAGAAGCATCTTTAGTTGTTTCTTTTAGCTCATACATACCATCATTTGCAAACATTTGAGAATACCCTATAGCCAAACCATACCCTTTAAACTTTTTTGAAAAAACTAGGTCTACCTCTGTACCTAAAGATTTGTCACCACTAGCTAACTCTTGTTCTGCACTAAAATTTAACGCTTTTACCATAAGGCTAGAGGTATCATTTAGTTTAAAATTAGCGCTAATGTGTACATCTAGTAAACCTACAGAATTAGCGTGGTTGCCTACATAAAAATAATCCATAAAGCCATTAAATTTATGATTGGTTCCGTAAAGTGGAAAAAAGGCGCCTGTTTCACCAGCATCTGCATCATTACCACTAATAAGCTCTAAGCCCGCACCTAAAGTAATTTTATCTGATGCTTTTAAGCTAAAATCTAAACTTGCCAAATAAGCTCCTTTTACATCTACTTCTCCTTGTCTTTTACCTGTTTGTAAAAATAGATTACTACTAACACCTAGTTTTCCTTTTTTGTATGCTAAATGTGTACCAAGTGTTAACAAACTACTTGTACCATCTGGTGTTGTTTCATCATCCTCATACTCCTGAAAACCATTATTTAAAAGTAAAAAGCTACCAGAAAAAGCGTCCCATTTTTGCTTTAGATACAAATATTGCATTGTTTTATAAGAGAAAAAACCTGTAGTGCTGTACGCTGTACCAACAGATGAAAAGCCCGATAAGTTTGCCTTATCTTGATTAAATGCCAAACCTACATCCAATAAAAATTTGTCTTTTTTATATTTTAACAATGCTGCATCATGGTTACGTGCTTGCTGTGCCCAACCTACAGAACCCAATATTCTTTGATCGTCATAATCTATTGTTTGCCTTCCTATTTTTGTAGAGAAACCTTCTCCTAAATTTAGCTCTCCCCAAGCTTCAAAAACTGCAAAAGAATTATTAGCATCCGCAGGTAAAAGTTGCCTGTTTTCTCCCCATGTCATTACATCTTGCAGGCTTACATACACCTTGTAAGATTGGTCTGCATAACCAAAATTTATACGTGCTCTAGTAGATATGCCAAAACCAGCATCTGTATCTTCAGAAATTATGTTTCCGTAGCCATGGCGGTACTCTGTTCTTGGCCTAAACTCGCCATCTATTGTAAACTGTGCTGATAAGTATTGCGTTATAAATAAAAAGAGTGCTATTGTTATATATTGATTTTTTTTCATAATCTATTTTTTTGGTGGTGTTATAGTGTTCTTAATTAATTTTAGTGTTCTAAAAAATCTATTAAATGCTTTCTGCAAGCGTAGTAATCCTTATGATCTAAAACAGATTTTCTTGTTCTAGGTCTTTCAAAATCTACAGTTAATACGTCCCCAATTTTTGCCCTTGGGCCACTTGTCATCATAACTACTCTGTCTGCTAAAAAAATAGCTTCATCTACATCATGAGTAATCATTACTGCTGTAATTTTCTCTTTGTTCCATATTTCTATTAAAATATCCTGAAGCTCTCCTCTTGTTAACGAATCTAACATTCCAAAAGGCTCATCTAACAACAATACCTTGGGTTTAATAGCAAAGGCTCTTGCAATACCAACTCTTTGTTGCATACCTTGCGATAGCTCTGTTGCTTTTTTATTAAAAGCCCCATCTAAACCAACCTTATGTAAATAATATTTGGCAATATCTACACGTTGTTTTTTAGGTATATGAGGAAAAACTTGATTTACCCCTAAAAGAACATTTTGTAAGGCTGTCATCCAAGGCATTAAACTTGGCGACTGAAAAATTACTCCTCTATCTGGACCTGGTCCTTTTACAGGATTACCCAAAACAGATATGTTTCCGCCAGAAATAGGATTTAAACCAGCTATCATAGAGAGCATTGTTGTTTTTCCACAACCAGAGTGACCTATAATTGTAACAAACTCCTCTTTCATTATTTGTAAATTTAGGTTCTCAAGAACCACATAATCTCCCTTTGGTGTTGGGTAAACCTTTTTTAAATTAATAAGGTCTAACATAACTTTTGATGGATAGAAAATTCCGTTTTCAAAGTTTGTATTATCTGTTTTTGATATGGTAGAATTCATTTTTCTATAGTTTTAAAATTGACCAACAAAGCTTTTTGGTGTTACATCTGGCAATACATACTCTGTGTTAGAAACGGACTTTCTGTTTTCTCCTATAGCCATTAAATAGGCTATAATTTTATTTCTTGTTTCTATATAATTTATATTATCATTTAATTTGGTTTTGTCCCTTGGACGTTCAATATCAATAGTAAATTCTGGGCCCAATGTAGCTTTAGGTCCTGGTTTTAAAGGAATAATCCTATCTGCCATATAAATTCCCTCATCCACGTCATTTGTAATTAGCAATGCGGTTCTTTTATCTTTACTCCAAATGTTTAATATTTCATCTTGTAAATTACCTCTGGTTAATGCATCTAAAGCTCCTAAAGGCTCATCCATAATTATCATCTCTGGTTTCATAGCCAATGCCCTAGCTACAGAAACTCTCTGTCTCATTCCGCCAGACAATTCTTTTGGCCTTTTATCAATTGCATGAGATAAGCCTACCATTTTTATAAAACTAACAACCCTTTCCCTAATCTCTGTTTTACTTTCCTTTGGAAAAGCCTCCTTAACAGCCATTGCAACATTCTGATATACTGTTAACCAAGGTAGTAGTGAGTAATTTTGAAAAATAACACCACGTTTGTGACTTGTACCAACTACAGGTTCTCCCTTAAAAAGCACCTCTCCACTGGTTGGTTTTATTAAGCCATTAATTAAATTTACTAGTGTAGTTTTTCCACTTCCAGTAAAACCTACAATGGCAACAAATTCTCCTTCTTCAATTTTTAAATTGATGTTAGAAAGTACCTCTGTACTATTGTTACCCTGCCCATATGTTTTACATACATTCTTTAACTCTAAATATGCCATAGTGCTTGTTTTTATAAATTAAATGCCCTCGTTTTTATTAAAAGACACCATTTGTTGTATGGTTAACATTAACCTATCTAACAAAAAGCCTATAATCCCAATAACAAACATTGCCACTATAATTTTGGCATTAGAATCGTTTGCTCCATTCTGAAATTCTTCCCAAACAAACAATCCTAAACCTGGACTTTGAGCCAGTAACTCTATGGCAATAAGAACCATCCAAGCAACAGAAAGTGTAATTCTAAGCCCCGTAAATATTAATGGTAAAGAAGAAGGTAAAATAACTTTAAATACTTTTTGAAAAGTTCCTAACTTTAAAACTTTAGCAACATTTATATAATCTTTATCTACAGAAGAAACACCCATTGCTGTGTTTACTAAAGTTGCCCACATTGCACACAAACCAACACTAACAAAAGAAATTACAAATGCATTATCTGAGCTGGCTCCTATGTATAATGTTTTTACAATCATAAAAACTAACAAGTACCATACTACTGGAGACACAGGTTTAAATATCTGAATAAACCAATTAAATGCACTTCTAAGAGACGGACTTAATCCTATAATAACACCTATAGGAACTGCTATAATAAGCGCAAGCAAAAAACCTGCAAAAACCGTTTTTATACTAGTTAAAACAATGTCTATAAAAGATGCTCTTCCTGT
The DNA here is from genome assembly GCF_000568425.1 of Cellulophaga geojensis KL-A. Classification (NCBI taxonomy): domain Bacteria; kingdom Pseudomonadati; phylum Bacteroidota; class Flavobacteriia; order Flavobacteriales; family Flavobacteriaceae; genus Cellulophaga; species Cellulophaga geojensis. Next base: position 81,733 of record NZ_ARZX01000016.1, on the reverse strand, counting down.
GTAAACAATTGCCTTTTTTCCTTGTGCAATTAACTTTGTATTAGTTGCTTCCATTTTTAAATTAAAAGCCTCTTTTTTAGCCTGTATTAATTGATGATCTGCAATTAAAGACATAAACGATGCCCAAACCTGTGTTGGTGATGGTAGTGTATTTGGCTGACACCTACTTTCGCCAGAAGCTATACAAGCCTTTTCTGCATCTGCAGCAGCTTGGCCTTGTTCTACCAATGCTTTTTCTATTCTGTATGCGGCCTCTTTATTATACAACGCCTTAGAACCAAGATGCCACAACCCTAAAAATAAAAGGATAGAAACAATGGTTATAGCTGTTTTTTTTAGTGATTTTGATACCGCCTCTTTTTCAAATTTAGATTTAACAATTGAAGCTATTTGCTTAAAAAAAGCAAAACCAGAGTGCTGTTTCTTTAATGTAATTTCTTGTTTCATCGTATATTCTTTTTGGGTTGTAGTGGTAGTTAATCTTTATTACCTATTGAAAAACTGTTTATATAACCAATAGGATCTTTTGCATCATAAAGAGTACCATCTATAAAATCTGTTGTTGCTGGCTTATAACCATCTGTATCTGGTATATCTTGTTTTGGTATTTTGCCTTCGGCAACCAATAAGTCTGCAGCTTTTCTCCAAACATCTGGGCGGTAAATTTCTTTTATAGTTTCCTTGTACCAAGCGGCAGGTTTTGCTTCTGAAATTTGCCCCCATCTTCTCATTTGTGTTAAAAACCAAATTCCGTCAGAATAAAAAGGGTAAGTAGCATTGTATTTGTAAAACACATTAAAATCTGGCATAGAACGTTTGTCTCCTTTTTCAAACTCAAAAGTACCCGTCATAGAATTTGCTAAAACTTCTTCTGGCGCTCCTACATACTGTGACATAGACAATATTTTAACGGCCTCTTTTCTGTTGTTAGGATTATCTAACCACTTACCAGCTCTTATTAAAGCTTTTGTAACCGCTACTGCTGTGTTTGGGTTTTCATCTACAAACTTTTTTGTCATTACAAATACTTTCTCAGGGTTATTTTTCCAGATATCATAATTTGTAACAACTGGTACACCTATACCTTTAAAAACTGCTTGCTGGTTCCATGGTTCACCTACACAATAGCCATATATTGTGCCCGACTCTAGTGTTGCTGGCATTTGTGGTGGTGGCGTTACAGATAATAAAACTTCTGCATCAATTTGTCCTTGCACATTGTCTGCTGTGTACATCCCTGGGTGTATGCCTGCTGCTGCTAACCAATATCTTATTTCATAATTGTGGGTAGATACCGGAAAAACCATTCCCATTTTAAATGGTTTTCCGCTGTTTTTATACTCAGCTACTACTGGTTTTAAAGCATCTGCCTTTATTGGATGTATTGTTTTTCCGTTATCATCTAAAGGCACATTTGGTTTCATTTTTGCCCAAACATCATTAGATACTGTTATTCCGTTTCCATTTAAATCCATTGAAAACGGAGTAACTAATTTTGCACGTCTACCAAACCCTACTCCTGCTGCTATTGGTTGTCCTGCTAGCATATGAGAACCATCTAACTGGCCATCTATAACGCGGTCTAAAACATTTTTCCAATTAGACTGTGCCTCAACAGAAACAAAAAGCCCTTCTTCTTCAAAAAAACCTTTTTCCTTTGCTATAGCTAAAGGAGCCATATCTGTTAACTTTATAAAGCCAAAAGTTAATTGTGGTTTTTCAATTTCAAATGCTGACCCTGTTAGTTCTTCTGTTGTAGTAGTACTTGCTTTTTTATCTTTTTCACCACAGGCCGATAGAAAAGCTAGAGCTATTAAATAAAGAAGTACATTGTTTACTGTATTTTTCATAGTTAATTATTTAGTGTGTTCTACGTATTAATACTTAATAAAACAAAAGTATACGTATACTTTGTAAAATTTTATGAAATTACACAGAACAAAACATCCTTTTACACCATTAAAAAACCTGTCTTAAAACATAAAAAAAGCATAATCAACTATTAACAAGCACTTTATAAAAAAACAAAAGCCACGTATAAATACGCAGCTTTTGTTTTTTGTGAATTTTAAATTTATTTATAAATCTAAATAATAATTATGTTCAGATATTTCTTTTTTAAGTAAGGTTATGTTAGTTATTCCTATTTTTTTTCCTTTAGTAAAAATTAAACTTTCCTTTTTTAGGGCAGAAAAAACTCTTATTACTTGTTCTTCTGTAGTACCTGCATAATCTGCATATTCCCTTCTACTTAGTTGCAAGTTTAAAAAACCATTATAGTCTTTAAATTTTCTATGTATGTAAAGTAACGAATCTACCACACGCTCTCTAACCGTCATTTGTGAAATGGTTTTTAATTTTGCTTCACTCCTATTTAGTTCGTTTGCATAAAATAGCATCATATCATAGGTAAAAGTTGCATTACTTTTAAGTTTTTGCTGTAAACTATTCTTAGAATAATAGCATAAAACAGTATCTTCTAGTGCTATAGCTCCTATAGAATAATACTCTTCGGTTCCAAAACCACGGTGACCTATTATTTCTCCTTCTTTAGCAAATCTTACAATTTGCTCTTTTCCATTTATTCCTGTTCTATAAACTTTTACTTTGCCTTTTAGTATAAAAAAGAGACCGTTTACTGGCGCTCCTTCTATTATAAACTGCTGTCCTTTTTTACAACTAATCTCAGTTTTTAATGAAGAAAAAAAATCATCTTGTTCTGTTAAAACACTTCTTTTTACCAAACACTCTGTATTAACACAGTTTTTACAAGAAGTAGCTAAAAATGTATACTTGCCAGACATAATATTTGGTTTAAATTTTTAAATAAAATATGAAAACTACTTTTTAAATTGACTTTACTTATAAGCCAGACTGAAGTACTCGTTGCAATTCTTCTTCAAAAAAGGAGGGGTGTTCTGCAACAACATCACCAATAACTATAACACCAGGAAGCGCAGTATTAATATCCTTTTTAACTGTTTTATAATTTAATAAAGTACCTGTTATACAGGTTTCTTTATCTAAAGTTCCGTTTTGAATTATAGCAAAAGGTGTTGTTTTATTTCTTTGTTTTGCAACTTCTTGCACAATTTCTTCAAACTTACGTATACCCATTAATATTACTAATGTTGCAGAAGATTTTGCTGCTAAAGTTAAATCTCCAGAAAAAGAACCATCTTTTTTTGTAGCTGTCATTACCCAAAAACTACTACTAATTCCTCTGCGTGTAACAGGTATACCTTGACTAGCTGGTACAGAAATAGCACTGCTTACACCTGGCACAACAGTTACAGGTATACCAAAAGACTCTACATACTCTATTTCTTCACTAGCCCTACCAAACACAAAAGGATCTCCGCCTTTTAAACGTACAACGTGTCCGTATGCATACGCATTTTTAACAATCAACTTATTAATATCATTTTGAGTAAAAGAATGTTCTCCACATCGTTTCCCTACGTATATTTTTGGTATTTCTATATCTATTTCATTTAGTAATTCTTTACTTACCAGTGCATCATACAAAACTACAGATGCCTGCTGCAAGACCTTAAACCCTCTACGTGTAATAAGGTCTACACTACCGGGACCTGCACCTACTAAACTAACTTTTGGAGTACTTGCTAACATCATAATATATAATTATTAAAGTCAAAAATTATTAATAACACAACAAAACTACGTATTTATTTTGATAAAAACAGATAAAATATACGTAATAATACGTATGTTTGCTAAGTAATCTGATAAACTCCTACGTATGAAAACCGTAATTGTAATAGGAAATGGAATGGTTGGTTATAAATTTTGCGAAAAGTTTGTAGCCCAAAAAGAATATAGAAATTTTAAGCTATTAGTTTTTGGTGATGAACCAAGACCTGCTTATGACCGCGTACATTTAAGTGAGTTTTTTGAAAACCAAAATGCAAAAGCGTTAGAAATGGCCTCTGAAGATTGGTATACAAAAAACGGAATTGAACTAATGATAAATGAGCGTGTTGCAGACATTAACAGAGATAACAAAACAATTACAACAGCTAACAATCGTAATTTTTCTTATGATTATCTAGTACTAGCAACTGGTTCTTCTGCTTTTGTACCTCCAATAAAAGGGGTAGAAAAAGAAGGTGTTTTTGTATACCGTACTATTGAAGATTTAGAAAGTATGTTGGCCTATGCAGCTAAATTAAAATCTACTAAACCTAAAGCAAAAGCTGCGGTTTTAGGAGGCGGACTATTAGGTCTTGAAGCTGGTAAAGCCGTAATGGATATGGGCTTAGAACCTCATATAGTTGAGTTTGCACCAAAACTAATGCCAAGACAATTAGATAGTAGAAGCAGCCAAGTATTACAATTAAAATTAGAATCTATTGGTTTACATATACACCTTAGCAAAGCTACCAACCAAATACTAGGAGATAAATTTATTACCGGAATGGAGTTTGGAGAAGATGATATTTTAGGTGTAGATATGCTTATAATATCTGCTGGTATTAGACCAAGAGACGAGTTAGGAAAAGCTTGTGGGTTAGAAATTGGTGTACGTGGCGGCATTGTAGTTAACAACAAAATGCAAACCTCTGATGAATATATTTATGCTATTGGAGAAATTGCTCTTTACAACCAAATGATATATGGTTTGGTAGCTCCTGGATATGAAATGGCATCTGTTGCCGTTGACCAAATTATAGGCAATGCAAACAACATTATGTCTGAAAGTATAGATATGTCTACCAAATTAAAATTAATTGGTGTAGATGTGGCAAGCTTTGGAAACCCTTTTATGCCAGCAACTAAAGGACATTCTGTAATATTTGAAAACAAAACACAACATTTATACAAAAGAATTAATGTAAGTCTTGATGGTAAAAAATTACTTGGCGGAATATTAGTTGGCGATGCTACTGATTATAGTATGCTACATCAAATATATTTAAATGGTATGCCTATTCCATCAGATCCATCACAGTTAATACTACCTGCTGGTGATGGTGCAGCTTCTTTTGGTAGCGTTATAGATTTACCAGATGCTGCTGTTGTTTGTTCTTGTGAAGCCGTAACTAAAGCACAAGTTCGTTGTGCTGTAAAAGATAATGGTAAAGAGACAGTAAAAGATATTGCAAAGACAACCAAAGCAACTACTGGCTGTGGTGGCTGTAAACCAATGGTAACAGATTTAATAAACGAAACTTTAAAATCTTTAGGCAAGGTTGTAAAAGAACGTATTTGCGAACATTTTGATTACTCTAGACAAGAGTTATATGATATTGTAAAAATGAAAAACATTAAAGATTATGATGAGCTACTAGATACCCACGGAAAAGGCAATGGTTGCGAAGTTTGTAAGCCTTTAGCTGCATCATTATTTGCAAGTATTTATAATGAAACCGCTAATAGACAAGACACCATACAAGACTCTAATGACAGGTATTTAGCTAACATTCAGCGTAACGGAACCTACTCTGTTGTGCCACGTGTTGCTGGCGGAGAAATATCTCCAAAACAAATGATTGCGATGGGCAGAATTGCTCAAAAATATGATTTATACACCAAAATTACAGGCGGACAACGTATAGATATGTTTGGAGCAAAACTACATGAACTTCCACTTATTTGGGAAGAATTAATTGCTGAAGGTTTTGAAACCGGACAAGCCTACGGAAAATCTTTACGTACCGTAAAAAGCTGTGTTGGATCTACTTGGTGCAGATATGGTATGGATGAAAGTGTAAGTTTTGCCATTGAAATAGAAAACAGATACAAAGGCATACGTTCTCCTCATAAATTTAAAGGTGGCGTATCTGGCTGTATTAGGGAATGTGCAGAAGCTCGTGGAAAAGATTTTGGTTTTATTGCTGTTGAAGGCGGCTGGAATATTTATATCTGCGGTAACGGTGGCGCTACTCCTAAGCACGCTGTTTTATTGGCAGAAAAAGTAGATAAAGAAACTGCTATTAAATATGTAGACAGGTTTTTAATGTACTACATACAAACAGCACAGCCACTAATGCGTACTGCCGCCTGGTTAGAGAAGTTAGAAGGTGGTATAGACTATGTTAAAGATGTAGTAATTAATGATTGCCTAGGCATTGTAGACCAGTTAGACAAGGATATGCAACATTTGGTAGAAACTTACAAATGCGAATGGAAAGAAGCCATAGAAACCCCTGAAATAAGAGCCAAATACACACATTTTGTAAACTCTACAGAAGAGGATGAAAACATTGAATTTGTAGCACTAAGAGACCAAAAAATGCCAACTCCTTGGGTGTAACCATAAAAACAGAACTAAAATATATAACGATGATAACATCAATTTTAAAAGAGTATTCGCCTACTGCATTAGACGATGTAACTACGTGGTTTAAAGCTGCAGAAATAACTAAATTTCCAAAAAACGGTGGGGCCTGTGTAAAATATAAAAACAAACAAATTGCTGTTTTTAATTTTACACGAGAAAACAAATGGTATGCTTGCCAAAACTTATGTCCGCATAAAATGGAAATGGTACTTTCTCGCGGAATGATTGGCGAAGATATGGGCACACCTAAAGTGGCTTGTCCCCTGCATAAAAATACGTTTTCGTTAGAAACCGGAGAAAATTTAAATGGCACCTTAGATGCTATTGCAACATATCCTGTAAAAATTGAAGATGGTTTTGTGTATATTGGGTTTTCTGAATAGCTTTGAAACAAACCTTACCACATATGGCAACAGTAAATAAACTAAAACAAGCTTTTGATCTTTTTGATAAAGCAAACGAACAAGACCCTAATAAAGAAACATACCAAGGTAAAACGTATGCTAAAGAGGTTTTGTATGCTATGCGTATGACAAAAAAATTAAACTCTTTTGCTCCTAATGCTTCAGAAACACTAAAATTAACTGCACGTTGCCAGCATATATGCCGATGGGAAATACCTAGAGATTCTTATGAAATGAACAGAACAGGGTATTTGAAATGGAGACAAGACCTAAAAAAATATCACGCTAAAAAAGCAAGTGAAATTTTAACCGCTGTTGGATACGACCAAAATATCATTGAAAAAGTTGCTTTTTTACTTGAAAAAAAACAATTAAAAAAAAATGAAGAAACACAGACACTAGAAGATGTTATCTGCTTAGTGTTTTTAGAGTATTATTTTGAACCTTTTGCTAAAAAATACTCAGAAGAAAAACTTATTGATATTTTACAAAAAACGTGGCGTAAAATGTCTAAAGAAGGTCAAGATGCTGCTTTAAAATTACCACTATCTAAATCGTCTTTAGAACTTGTAGGTAAGGCATTATCTTAATTACTTTTCCTTTTACAAGACCAATTTATGAGTTATAATAAACTTGAGAAATCTTTAGACAACACCACCTTTTTAAGAATTAGAAAGTGGTACTTATTGGCTTTGTTAGCCATTGCTTTTTCTATAGTATTTTCTCAGGTATTAATACAAATGCATTTGAACTCACAACTAAACGACTCTAGAGTAATAAATGTTGCTGGTAGACAACGTGCTTACAGTCAAAAATTAGTAAAAGACATTTTATTACTAGACAGAACCAATTTAAAAAAAGAAAAAAATCTGGTTTTAAAAAACACAAAAAATACTTTAGACGTTTGGCGTATTTCTCACAAGGCATTACAATTTGGTAATGATTCTATGGGCATACCCAAAGAAGATAATAAAGATATATTAGCATTACTACAAAAAATTACACCACACCACAATGCTATGATTAATGCTGCAGAACGCATTATTACACTTAAAACTAACGCTACAGCAGAAGACACTTTAAGCTTAAGGAAAAACATAGATATCATTTTAAAAAATGAGAAAATATTTTTAGAAGCAATGGATGCTATTGTAAACAAATATGATAGTATTAGTAAAACTCAACTTGAAAAATTAAAGCAAAAAGAGCACATACTTGTTGCTTTCTCATTAGTAATTCTTCTATTAGAAATTCTATTTATTTTTAGACCCTTATCTATACAGATTAGAAACACAATAACGAAACTATTAAAAAGTAAAATTGAATCTGAAGAAAACACTTTAAAAATAGAGCAGTTATATCAAGAAAAAGAGCGCTCTTTACAAGAGTTGCAAGAGTTGAATTTTGTTATAGATAATGCTGCCCTGTTTGCGAGTATTAAAAATAACGAAAGTGTTGTTTTTATTAGTAAAAAATTTCAAGAACTATTGGGCTGTAACACTCAGGATTTAGCCAAGCCATTGTCTGAAATACTCACAACAAATGAAGGCCAACAACAATATCTAAAAGAAGTTTTTAAAAGCAATAGAAAAAATATTAGAAACGAGGAGATAAAAATAAAAACAAAAAAAGAGGAAGATATTTGGTTAGATATGTCCATAATTCCTCTTCATAAATCTTCAAAACAACAAAGCATTTTAATTTTATGTTCTGATATTACAGAGCGTATAGAAAACCAGCAAAAACTAGAACTGCTAACCAAACAAAGTTTTGAAGACAAAATACTACAAAGAAAACTACAAGCTAGCCTAATTGTAGAAGGCCAAGAAGAAGAGCGCAAACGTATTGCAAAAGACATACATGATGGTATTGGACAAATGTTAACTGCGCTAAAATTTAACATAGAATCTATTAACCTTGAGAACACAGATAAAACAGAAGAAAAAATAGCGTACTTAAAATCGTTATGCACAGACTTAATAAAAGGTGTGCGTACAGCTACTTTTAACCTTACACCGCCAGAACTTAAAGACCACGGCATACTACCTGCATTGCAAAAAATGACCGTAGAACTGTCTAAACTCACCGGAAAAAACATACTTTTTGAGAACAAAACAGAAAAAAACATTAGGTTTAGTTCCTTAGCAGAAACTAATATTTATAGGGTTGCACAAGAAGCAATAAACAATGCTATTAAATATGCTGATGCTAATTATATTTTACTAAGTATAAACTACAACCAAAATACATTAAGTGTTTTAATTGATGATGATGGTAAAGGGTTTGATAATTCTATTTTAAAAAAAACACCTCAAAATAATAGTGAAGGTGGTATGGGATTATTTTATATGAAAGAACGTATAAACTATATAAATGGCAGGCTATTTATTAACTCTACACCTGGTAAAGGAACAAGGGTAACTATAAATTACAAACCAGAAAAAACTACTAAGCAACAACCGTAAAACCAATATTATGAAAATACGAATTAGAGGAAATTCTATTAGGTACAGACTTACTAAAAGTGAAGTAGAAGCATTTTGTAAAACTGGTTATTTTGCTCAAAAAACGGAGTTTAACACAACGCTATTCTGTTATGAAATAAAAATAAAAAAAAATATAAACAGTCTACAAACAGACTTTGCCAACAATACAATAACTATTTACGTCCCTAACAGTTACACCAAAGACTGGGCTACTAACTCTGTAGTTGGTTTTAATAACAATTACATTACACCACAAGGTAAAACGCTTTTTATTTTAGTAGAAAAAGATTTTGTTTGTATGGATGAAACTGTAGAAGACCAGTCTGACAATTACCCAAACCCTAATGCTTAGCAGTATTTTTTAAACATTTTTTTTAAATGCTTCTATAGCCTTTTTTACCGAGCCATACTTTTCTAGTATTGCTTTTGCCTCATTATAATTAATTTGCAATTCTTGTACTAAATAACGCGTACCTCTGTCTACCAACTTAATATTGCTTAGCTGCATATTAACCATTTTGTTGCCTTCTACCCTACCAGCTTTAATCATTAAAGCTGTAGAAATCATATTTAACACCATTTTTTGCGATGTACCACTTTTCATTCTTGTGCTACCCGTAACAAACTCTGGCCCTACATTTATTTCTAAAGGAATAGCAACAGATTTTGCTAAAGGAGAACCTGGGTTATTAGTAATGCAAGCTGTTAACAATCCTTTTTCATTTGCCATAGTAACACCTCCTATAACATATGGCGTTGTGCCAGATGCTGCAATCCCTACTACAACATCATTATTTGTAATATTAAATTCTTCTAAATCTCTCCATGCTTGCTGTAAATTATCTTCTGCGTTTTCTACCGCATTTCTTATGGCTTTATCACCACCAGCAATTATACCTATTACCCTGTCTATAACACCAAATGTTGGCGGAATTTCTGAAGCATCTAAAATTCCTAATCTACCACTAGTACCTGCACCTATATAAAATAATCTTCCTCCTTTTTTATAGCGCTCCACAATACTATCTACCAATTTTGTTATTGAAGGTATTATGTACTTAACAGCTTCTGCTATTTTTTGATCTTCGTTATTAATACCCAACAAAAGATCTTTACTACTCATTGTTTCCAATGCATTATAGTTTGATGGCTGTTCTGTAATTTTAATATAATCTGACATAAAATCTTATTATTATTTTTTTGGTTGATAAGGCTGCAGAATTATATTAAATGCATAAAAACACATTAAAAACTACAACACTTCTATATTTTTATTTTTAAATTCTACTAGTTTTTCATTGGTAGAGTCTAGTTCTGTAACTAGCATATCTATTTGTTGAATATCACAAATTTTGTAACGTTGCTTTGTATTTAATTTTTCAGAAATAACAGGTGCTATAACCTTTCTTGAAGACTGCATCATAGCTTTTTTCATTTGCACAATCTCCCAGTCAAACTCTGTTAACCCTTCATCTAAATCTATAGAGTGTGTTCCTAAAAAACAGATGTCTACTTTTATGCTATTTAACATATTAACAGCAGCAGAACCCATTGTTATTTGTGCATCTTTAGAAACCTTACCCCCTATAAAAATTACCTCTACATTTGGCTTAGACATTAATTGATTAGCAACTGGTAAACTTGGCGTAAAACAGGTTAATGATAAATTTGTAGGCAGCATTCTTGCCAGTTCCATATTGGTTGTTCCGCCAGTTAATAACAGTACTTGCCCGTTACGCAAAAGGTTTATGCATTTTACTGCAATCTTTGACTTTTTTTCTAAAGAATATACTTCATTAAACTGAAAACTATAGTTATTAAAGCCTAAAGAGATAGCACCACCGTGCACTTTTTTTAACTTTTTCTCTTTATGAAGCTCTTTAATATCTCTTCTAATTGTATCCATAGATACTTTTAAAAGGTCTGCCATATCTGTTAAGAGCACTCTATTGTGCACTCTTACCTCGTTTAAAATAAACTGTTGTCTTTCTTCTTTTAACATATTAGGCAAATATATGCAATAAAAATATTGCTAATAACTGCAAAGAAAAAACAATATTACATACAAAACAGCATAAAATTGCAAAAATTATTATCGATAATGCAATTATTTGCATTTTTTTGCATAAGTTTGAAAAGATTAACAATGAGTTAACTTAAAGTTTAAAACTATTAACATAAGATTTTTAAAGACTATTAATTTATAAGCATAGTAAAATATTAAACCCTAGAATTTACCTACTAACTAAAACCAAAAAAGTAATTTAAAACAAACTCTAATTATGAAAAAAGGATTTCAAAAATCAATCTTATTTTTTCTGTTTTTATGCTCCTTACAAATGTTTGGACAGTCTAAAACAGTTACGGGTGAAGTAAAAGACCCAGAAGGAGTGCCCATTCCTGGAGTTAGTGTTTTTGCAAAAAACACAAGCAACGGAACTGAAACTGATTTTGATGGAAAATTTACCATTGATTTATCAGATAGTGAAAACACAATTCTTGTTTTTTCTTATTTAGGATATGCAAAACAAGAAATACCGGTAGGCAACCAAAGCTTTTTTAATATTACACTTTTAACTGACGTACAAGGGTTAGATGAAGTTGTGTTGGTTGGTTACGGTAACCAAAAGAAGAGAAGTGTAACAGGATCTGTAGCTTCTGTAGACACAGACGTACTTGCATCTAGACCTATTACAGATGTTGCACGTGGTTTACAAGGGGTTACACCTGGTTTAACAATTACTACTCCAAGCGGACAAATAGGTACTAACCCAACTATTAAGCTTAGAGGTAATGTTGGCACATTAGGTACTGGTGGCGGTGCACAACCTTTAATATTGGTTGATAATGTTGAAATTCCAAGTTTACAATCTATTAACCCTGAAGATATTGATGAAATATCTGTTTTAAAAGATGCTGCATCTACTTCTATTTATGGTGCAAGAGGTGCTTGGGGTGTAATTTTAATTACTACTAAAAAAGGGCGTAGAAACCAGGCTCCTTCTATAAGTTACTCCAATAACTTTTCTTGGGCAACACCTACAAACACTCCAAAAGTAGCTCCTGCTGCCGAAGGTGCAGAAATGGCATTTGCTGCTGTTAACCGCAGAATACCATCATTACAATCTTACGGTGTTGTAGGTATGCGTATAGACCAACTTGCTATTGAAAAAATGAGAGAATGGGAAGAGCTATACGGAGGCCAAAACTTAGGCAATGAAATGGTAGAGGGCCGTGACTATGAAATTAGAGATGGTAGCTTGTTCTTTTACAGATCTTGGGATCCTAGAGAACAATTTGTAGAAAAATGGGCTCCACAACAAAAACACGATTTTTCTTTATCTGGTGGTAGTGAAAAAACCAACTATTATTTAGGTCTTGGTTATTTAGACCAAGGTGGTGTATACAAAACCAATCCTGATAAATACCAACGTTACAATGTAAATTTAAGTGTAAACTCTACTATTAACGACTGGGTAGATGTTAGAGCCAAAGTTTTACATAGCAACTCTAAAACTACAGAACCTTTTAAATTTGGTTCTGCTACTTATGATGCTTGGTTCTACACTACCAGATGGCCAGCTTTTTACCCATACGGAACTGTAGATGGCAAACCTTTTAGAAACCATATTTCTGAAGTAGAGCAAGCAAAAATGAATGAAACTAATTACTCTTTATCTAGAATAAACTTAGGTACTACTTTAACACCTATTAAAGATTTAGCTATAAACTTTGACTTTACACATGACAGAGTAGAAGAACATGAAAAGCAAGTGGGAGGCACTCTTTATGCGTATAATTTTTGGGGACAAGGAGCAGATTTCTCATATGTACCTTATAGTAGTTCTGCATATGACCGCGTACAATACAACTCGGACTGGAGCAGAAGAAATACCGCTAAAGCTTATTTAAATTATGATAAAGAATTTAACAATCATAAGTTCAAATTTACTTTTGGTGGTGATATGGAAGAATATGAATATTGGTTTCACTATTCTCAAAGAAGAGAGTTACTAAACCCAGACCAGGGTGAACTAGCTTTAGCAACAGGAGACCAATTTGTAGGAGGAGATAGAAACAAATGGACAACCTTAGGTTTCTTTGGTCGTGTTAACTATTCATATAAAGACAAATTATTACTAGAGGTTAATGCTCGTTATGATGGTTCTTCTAGATTATCATCAGATAAAAAATGGGGCTATTTTCCATCTGTATCTGCAGGTTATGTAATGACAGAAGAAGATTTTATGAAAAACTTAGATCCTGCTTTATCATTTTTAAAGTTTAGAGGTTCTTACGGTTCTGTTGGTAACCAAAACACGTACTTATCTAGTATTTATAGAATCATGTCCTCTACATCATCTAGTTGGTTAATTGACGGACAAAACCAATTAACCGTTGGCACACCTGGTGCACTACCTTCTTCATTAACGTGGGAGACTGTAACAACTTTAGATTTTGGTTTAGATGCTAAATTTATAAATAACAAACTAGGTTTAACTTTTGATTGGTACAGAAGAACGGTAAGTGATATGCATAGCTCTGGTGTAACGTTACCTAACACTTTTGGCACCTCTTCTCCAAGAAGAAACTTTGGTGAAATGCAAACTAATGGTTGGGAGCTTGCTTTAGATTTTAATCATCAATTTGATAATGATTTACGCATTAATGCAACAGCAACTTTATCAGACTTTAAAGAAAAAATTACAAAGTACGCTAATGACACCAAAAGCATTTACTCTAATTACGAAGGAAAAGTAATTGGTGAAATTTGGGGTTATGAAACAGATAGATTTTTTACTGAGGATGATTTTAATGCAGACGGATCTTACGCTGCAGGTGTTCCTAGTCAAGAATTGTACGAAACTAACGGGTGGTTTAAATATGGTCCTGGAGATATTAAATACAAAGATATTAATGGTGATGGTGTTATTGACTATGGCTCTAACACTGTTGGAGACTCAGGAGATATGAAAGTGATTGGTAACACCACACCAAGATATCAGTACAGCATACAACTTGGTGCAGATTGGAAAGGTTTTGACCTTAATATGTTTATGCAAGGTGTTGGTAAAAGAGATTTTTGGGCAAACGGACCTGTATTTATCCCTGGTTACCGCTATGCAGAGGCTTGGTATGACCATCAGTTAGACTACTGGACGCCAGAAAATACTAATGCATATTACCCAAGACCTAATGACCAACAACAAAGTAATTCTCAAATGAATTTTTTACCGCAAACAAAGTACTTACTTAATATGTCTTACTTACGCATGAAAAACATAACTCTTGGTTATTCTTTACCAGAGTCTATCACCAATAAGCTTAAAGTAAACAAATTTAGATTATATGTAAGTGGAGAAAACTTATTTGAAATAAGCGGTGTAGAAATTCCTGTAGACCCAGAAGTAGACTACACAAACGCTGGTACTAATGACACATCTACATTTGGTAGAGTTTATCCTTTTAGAAGAAGTTATTCTTTTGGACTTCAAATATCTCTATAAATTTTAAAACTAAAAAAATGAAAGTAACAAATAAATTAATACTGCTTTTTCTTTGCATTGTTGCATTTGTAGGGTGTGAAGATGACTACCTTGATGTTCCCCCACAAGATTTACTTACAGATGAAACATACTGGACTAGTGAAGGCAATGTAAAGGCTTTTGCTTTTGGCTTCTATAATGGATATTTTAGAGGATACGGATCTAGCTATAGCTGGGGAAATTATTTTTCTGGACAATCTTTAAATGATGATTTTGCTTCTACAAACCCGTCTAGATTTACACAACAAGTACCTACCTCTGGTGGCGGCTGGGGCTTTAGTTGGGTACGTAAAGCAAACATTTTTATAAATCGTGTACAAACAGTTCCTATGGAGCAAGAAGCTATTAACCACTGGACTGGTATTGGTAGATTTTTTAGAGCTTTAGAATACCACGATTTAACAAGTAGATTTGGAGATGTTCCTTATTTTGACACTGAGCTATCTGAAAATGATAATGAACAATTATACAAAAAAAGAGATGAGCGCACTTTTGTAATGGATAAAGTACTTGAAGACTTACAATATGCAGCAGACAATGTTAGAGCTTCTGTAGATGACAATGGTTTAGAAGTAAATAAATATGTTGTACTAGCTTATATGTCTCGTATTATGTTGTATGAAGGTACTTGGCAAAAATATCATGAAGGGAACACAACAAAAGCTTTAGAGTACTTAACTGCTGCAAAATGGGCTGCTAATGAAGTTATAAGTTCTGGCAACTATAGTTTAGGCAATTATAGAGAAGTATTTAATTCTTTAAGCTTATCTGGAAATCCTGAGGTTATCTTATACAAAGAATACCAAGAAGGACTAATAACACACGCCTTAAACAGCTATAATAACAAAGAGCCACAAGTTGGTGTCTCTAGAAATGCTATTAATGCATATTTAGCCAATGACGGTTTACCTATAACAGTTTCGTCTGAATACCAAGGAGACCAAGGCATAGATAATGTTATGGCAAACAGAGATCCAAGAATTTATGAAACATTTGTTTCTTATGAATTACGTTTAAACGGCATCGCATCTAACCACTCATCATCTGGTTTTGCTACTCACAAATTTTTAAATGAGTCTATAAAAGATGATCCAATAGGTAGCTCTAACTTAAACCCTACAGACGCTCCAATTATTAGGTATGGAGAAGTTTTAATGAATTACGCAGAAGCTGCTGCAGAAATAGGAACTGTTGGTGGTGCTGCTATAACACAAGCAGATGTAGATAAATCTATCAATGTTTTAAGAGACAGACCTGGTGTTGAAATTCCACATTTAGAAGTTGCTGGAGATTTACCAGCGGTTGGTGGTGTAACTTATGATGACCCTAATAGAGATGCATCTGTACCAGCTTTATTATGGGAAATTAGAAGAGAAAGAAGAGTTGAGTTAATGATGGAAGGCTTTAGACTTGACGATCTTAAAAGATGGAAAAAACTTGAGTATGTAGATATGGTTGATAATCCTGAAATTAACCAAGGTGCATATATTGTTAAGGCAGATTATCCAGATAACAACTTAGATGAAATTACATTAACAAATGGAGATGAAGGATACATAGTTCCGGCCTCTGCGGCAGAATCTTTACGTGTTTTTGACAACCCAAGAGTTTACTTAAGCCCTATTCCTTTAGATCAAATTACGCTGTATAAAGATCAAGGTGTAGAGCTAGAGCAAAATCCTGGCTGGTAACTAAATAATTATAGTTTTTTAGTTTTTCAAAAAAAGTTCTTCAGGTTTATTTCTGAAGGACTTTTTTAATACCTAGTAGCATTTTTCAAAAAAAAAAAAAACATAAATCACATCGTATGAAAATTTATTCTTTTAGATATTTTTTTATAGCAACTATAGCGTTACTGTTTGTTAGTTGCAAATCTTCAAAAGAACTATCATTTTTTAATAAAACCCCTTTAGGAAAAACTAAAAAAACCACAAAATGGGATCCAAAAACACCTTATAATATTGAAGAATTTAGGGCTGCTTGGGTTGCTACTGTTGCTAATATTAATTGGCCCAGTAAACCAGGCTTATCTATTTATGAACAACAAAAAGAAGCTTTAGCTCTTTTAGATTATTTAAAAGATCATAATTTTAATGCTGTAATTTTTCAGGTTAGGCCTCAAGCAGACGCTCTTTACCAAAGCAGTATAGAACCCTGGTCTTATTACTTAACAGGTGAACAAGGCAAAGCTCCGGAACCATTTTATGATCCTTTAAAGTTTTGGATTTATGCTGCGCACGAAAGAGGCTTGGAGCTACACGCATGGCTAAACCCATACAGAGCACACCATACACAAGGAGGTAATATTAAAAGTACATCTGTTGTAAAAACCAATCCAGAATTAGTTGTTGGTTTAGAAAATGGAATGTATTGGATGAATCCTTCTTTACAAGAAACCCAAGACCGTTCTTTAGCCGTTGTTATGGACATTGTTAACAGGTACGAAGTAGACGGAATACATTTTGATGATTATTTTTATCCTTACGATTCTTACAACAACGGCAAAGATTTTCCAGATAACAAAAGTTGGAGCGCATACATTAGTAATGGAGGAAAACTAAGCAAATCTAACTGGAGAAGACAAAGTGTGAATACTTTTATTAAAAATGTATATACAGAAATTAAAAAAAGTAAACCTCACGTAAAATTTGGTTTAAGTCCGTTTGGAATATGGAGACCTGGCTACCCAGAATCTGTTGTAGGTTATGATCAGTATGAAAAACTATATGCAGATGCCAAATTATGGATAAACAATGGGTGGGTAGATTATTTTACACCTCAACTTTATTGGACAACAAACAAAATAGGACAAAGTTTTCCTGAACTATTAGGCTGGTGGCAAACAGAAAACAGCAAACAAATGCACTTATGGCCAGGTATAAAAGTAGATTTAGGCGGTACTAAAGAAAACCTAGATGAGGTTTTTAATCAGATTATGATTACTAGAGGTATGCTACCAAAAAGCAAAGGCACTGTACATTGGAGCATTGGTCCGCTAATTAAATATGATACATTATCTAAGGGATTGTTAGCCAAACCATACAAAAACAAAACCTTAGTACCACCATCTCCTTGGTTAGATAATACTCCGCCACTACAACCAATAGTGAAAACCACAAAAAAAGGAAACACCGTACAAATTAGTTGGGAACATAACAATACTACAGATGTGTTTAGATGGGTGCTTTATTTTAAAAGAAATGGCAAAAAATGGCAACACACTATTTTAAATCGTAGAAATAGAAATTACAACATTCCTCTTACACTTAAAAACAACACAAATACCTTAAATAAAATTGGCTTAACAGCTGTAGATAGAACTGGAAACCAAAGTGAATTTTTTGAACTTATAATTAATTAAAAATATGACTCCGATTATAGTTTTTAGTGTAATTACAGGTTATTTTGGATTGTTAATGCTTATTAGCTACTTAACCTCCAGAAAATCTGACAATGACACTTTTTTTACAGGAAACAGAAAATCTCCTTGGTACCTAGTTGCCTATGGTATGGTTGGTGCTTCTTTATCTGGTGTTACTTTTATTTCTGTACCTGGTGAGGTGGCTAATACTGGCTGGACCTATTTACAATTTGTACTTGGTAATATTGTAGGTTACGTAATAATAGCATTTGTATTAATTCCTTTATTCTACAAACTAAACCTAATTTCAATTTACGAATATTTAAAAGACCGTTTTGGATTAAAATCTTATAGAACTGGAGCATCATTCTTTTTAATTTCTCAAACAATTGGCGCTTCTTTTAGGCTATTTTTAGCTGCTATTGTTTTACAAATTGCTTTTTTTGATTCCTTTGGTATTCCGTTTTGGGTAACCGTCTTAGTTACTATTTCCTTAATATGGTTGTACACTTTTAGAGGTGGAATAAAAACTATTGTATGGACAGATACTATACAGACAACTTTTTTACTTTTAGCTGTAACCATTAGCATTATTGTAATTCTTAGTCAACTAAACCTATCTTTTGATGATGCCATTAAATTAGTTACTACAAGTCCTAAATCTAAATTATTTGAGTGGGATTGGTTATCTGACCGTAATTTTTTTAAAACCTTTACTGCTGGTATATTTATTACCATTGCAATGAATGGTTTAGACCAAAATGTGATGCAAAAAAACCTAACATGCAAAAACGTAAAAGATGCTCAAAAAAACATCCTATGGTTTTCTATTACCTTTTTAATATCAACTCTTTTATTTTTAATTCTTGGTGTATTACTTTATCAATATGCTTTAACCAACAATATTCCAATTCCAGAACGTACAGATGATTTGTACCCATTACTTGCTTTAAACTATTTTGGGCTCCTTGCCGGAATTGTTTTTTTACTTGGGATAATTGCAGCTGCATTTTCTAGTGCAGACTCTGCCTTAACTGCATTAACCACTTCTTTTTGTATTGATATTTTAAACATCAGAAAAACAAAAACGGTGCAGAAAAAAACTAGACTTTACGTACACATAGGGTTTACAATGCTAATGTTTTTAGTAATTATTGTATTTAACTCTTTTAACGATGCTAGCGTTGTTAGTGCTGTTTTTAAGGTTGCAGGCTTTACCTATGGCCCAATTTTAGGTTTGTATTCTTTTGGTTTAATAACACGCAAAAAAGTAAAAGATAAACTTGTACCTTTAATTTGCATTATTGCCCCTATACTATCTATCATTTTAAATTACAATTCAGAAAAATGGTTTAACGGCTTTAAATTTGGCTTTGAGATTTTAATAGTAAATGCAATTTTAACTATGCTGGGCCTATGGCTAATAACTATAAAACCTAAAACTTCTTTGAACTAAACACCTATACAAATGAAAACAAAAATAGTAACCACTTTTTTACTTACCCTACTTTTAGGCATAGCCGTAAAAGGACAAGAAAAAGTTACCTCACCAGAGTTTTTAAAATATACAAATAGCAAATGGGTAGACTCTGTAATGAAAAGTTTAACTCCAAAGGAAAGAATTGGTCAACTAATGTTTGTTGCTGCCTACTCTAACAAGGGAATTGAACATGAGAAAGAAATTTTAGAAACAATACAAAAATGGAATATTGGAGGTTTGGTATTTTTTCAAGGAGATCCTGTTACTCAAGTTAAACAAATGAATAGCTACCAAAAACAAGCTAAAACTCCTTTACTAGGAGCTATTGATGCAGAATGGGGTTTGGGTATGCGTTTAGATAGCACAATTAGTTACCCTTATCAAATGGCTCTTGGCGCTATACAAAACAACAACTTAATTTACAAAATGGGTACTGAGGTTGCGAGGCAAATAAAAAATACCGGTTTACATTTAAATTTTGCTCCTGTTGCAGACGTTAACAATAATCCAGATAATCCTGTAATTAACTACCGCTCTTTTGGTGAAGATAAATACAAAGTGGCTCAAAAAAGTATTGCTTATATGCAAGGTATGCAAAATGCAGGCCTGTTAACTACAGCTAAACACTTTCCTGGACACGGAGATACTAATACCGACTCTCATTACAAATTACCACAAATTAACCACTCATTAGAACGCTTAAATAATTTAGAACTTTACCCTTTTAAAGAACTAATAAATGCAGGATTAAATGGTGTTATGGTTGCTCATTTAAATATTCCTGCACTAGATGCATCTGAAAAACCTTCTACTCTTTCTAAAGCAATAGTAACAGACTTATTACAAAACAAACTAGGTTTTAGTGGTTTAATTATTACCGATGCAATGCGTATGAAAGGTGTTACTAACAACAACAAACCTGGTATTGTAGATAAAGAAGCAGTACAAGCGGGTAATGATGTATTAGAACTTACACAAAATGTTGCTAAAGCAATTACAGAGATAGAAAATGCAGTTAAAAACAATAGTATTTTACAAGCCGATATTGACAATAGAGTTCGTAAAATATTAGCCGCAAAACAATGGGCCGGACTCCATAACTACAAACCCACTCCTAACAATAATTTAGTACATAACTTAAATAATGCTAATGCTAAATTGTTAAAAAGACAATTGGTAGAAGCTTCTTTAACGGTACTTAAAAATGACGACGACGTAGTGCCATTACAAAAATTAGACACTTTAAATATTATGTCTATTTCTATTGGTGACTCTTTAACTACAAAGTTTCAAAAAACTCTAGGTTTATATAACAATGTAAAACATTTTAATATTGGCAATGATATCAACCCTGCTACAATAGACAAATTAAAAAAGGCTATTAACAACCATAATCTAATTTTGTTAGGTGTACACGACTCTAGCGCTTTTCCAAAAAATAAAATTAGTTTTTCTAATACACTATTAAAGTTTATTGAAGGCTTACCCTTTAATAAAACAGTGGTTACTTACTTTAAAAATCCATATTCAATAGCCAAAATTAAAAATATAGAAAATGCCAAGAGCTTAATACTAACCTACCAAGATAGTAAAACTACACAAGACATTGCTGCCCAACTTATATTTGGAGGAGCCTCTGCAAACGGCAAACTACCTGTTAGTATAGGATCAAAATTTAAAGCAGGAGCAGGATTAACAACAGCTAAAAAAATTAGATTTAAATACACATTACCAGAAGATGCTGGTTTAAACTCCAAAACATTAAACTCTAGGATAGACTCTTTAATACAACAAGCCATATCTAACAAAGCAATTCCTGGCGCACAAGTGCTTATTGCAAAAAATGGTAAAGTTGTTTTACACAAAGCTTACGGCACCCACACGTATAGTGACACAACTAAGGTTAAATTATCTAATGTATATGATATTGCCTCAGTTACAAAAATATCATCTGCCCTGCCTGCGCTAATGCATTTACAAGATGCTAACAAGTTTAGTACAGAAAAAACTATTGATGATTATTTACCTTATTTTAAAGGCTCTAACAAAGCAGGTATTCCTTTTAGAGAAATACTAACACACCAAGCTGGTTTTTCTCCTTGGATCCCGTATTGGCAAAACACTTTACGCAAAAACGGGAGTTACAAATGGCACACTATTAAAAGAGATTCATCTGCTCGTTTCCCTATAAAAATAACATCTAATATGTGGTTAAATCGCAACTACAAAAAGAAGGTTTTTAAAGCTATTAAAAAATCACCTGTAAGTGATGTAAAAAAATACAAATACTCTGGATTAGTCTTTTACTTGCTACCTACTATTGTTGAAGAAATAACAAGTACAAATTTTGTAGACTATATTAACGCTAATTTTTATGATAAATTAGGTGCCACAACACTAACATACAACCCAGAACAAAAATTTAGTCATAGCAAAATTATACCTACTGAAAATGATTTTTTGTTTAGGCACAGTACAATACACGGAACAGTACATGATGAAGGAGCCGCTATGATGGGAGGTATATCTGCAAACGCGGGCTTGTTTTCTAATGCAAACGACCTTGCAAAATTAATGCAAATGTATTTAGATATGGGAACTTATGGTAATGAAGAGTTTATTTCTAAAAACACATTAAAACAATATACTAGTGTACAATTTCCAGACAATAATAACCATAGAGGCATTGGGTTTGACAAACCATACTTAATTTACAAAGGGGAAAACAGTAACACTGCCAAAGACGCAAGTAAAGAAAGTTTTGGACATACTGGGTTTACCGGCACAATGGTATGGATGGACCCTAAAGAAAATGTATTGTTTGTTTTTTTATCTAACAGGGTAACTCCTACTAGAGAAAACAGAACACTTTACAAATTAAACACCAGAACTAAAATACAACAAGTTATTTATGATGCTATTAAATAGCATTATCACTAAAACAAAAAAAGAGTGCCTAAAAGGCACTCTTTTTAACTAACCAACTAAATACTTAATATAGTAATTAATTTTCTTTATCTTCTTCAAACTCAGTTTCTGCAACACCAGTTTTTGCTGTGTTTAAGTCTCTAAACTGTAAGCTTGGTTTTTTTCCGTCAAAATCAAAAACTAAAATCTCTTTAGACTGCATAAAGTCTAAACTTTTAAAGCTATTAAATTTATTATTTTGTAATTGTAATACTTTAAGGTTAACCAATTGTCCAAATTCTTGAGGTATATCTCCCATTAATTGGTTATTGGCAATTACCAACTCTTTTAACTCTACTAGATTACCCAACTCTCTTGGCACAAAACCAACTAAAGTATTTTCAAAAAGTCCTAGGCTTTCTAACTTAGTTAAACTTCCTAACTCATCAGGAATTATACCTGTTAACTTATTGCTAGAAACATTTAACTCTTTCAATTTTTTTAATTTTCCTATGCTTTTAGGAATCTCGCCTTTTATTAGGTTATTAAATAAAATTAGATTTTCTAAATTGGCTAAGTCTCCCAGTTTAGTAGGTAACTCACCAGTTAACAAGTTCATTTCTAAATGAAGTGTTTTTAACTCCTTTAACTTAGTAATTGTTTCTGGTATTTCTCCGTTTATTTTATTAAACGCTAAATTTAAATCTTGTAAGTTTTTTAGCTTACATATTGTTTTTGGTAAAGTTCCATCTAAATTATTTCTAAACAAATTTATACCAACAACTTTATTATCTTCTACTTTAATTCCTTTCCAAGTAGAAACCGGTTTATTTAAATCCCACTTAGTTGTCCATTCACTACCATTTGTAGCGTTGTACAAATCTATTAACACCGCTTTCTCTTTTGAAGAAATTTGTGCTGTAACTGCCTGTAACGTAATGGCTACAAAAGCTATAATTGTGTAAGTAAAATTCTTTTTCATTTGTATACTAGTTTGCAAGTATTGTGATACAAATAGAAACTAATTATAGACAACTGGCAAAATTATTAGATGAAATACAGGCACTTAGCTCATTTTTGTTGTGAAATGCGCTTTTTTTGTGGTTTAGCAAATCTACTTACAAATACTTATTTTACTTACATATCTTCTAGACTAAGGGTTAAATCTTCCCAAGTAGCCATTAATTCTTTTAATTTTTTCTTTTTGGCTTCATATTTATCAAAAAAATCTGGCTCAGCAATGGTAGCTTCATACTCCAATAAAAGTTTTTCATCTATCTTTTTAATAGTACTTTCTAAGGTAGAAATTTCACTTTCTACATTACTAAGTTTATTTTTTAATGATTTTATTTTTTTCTGATCTTTATAATCTACTTTTTTATTCTCCTCTTTTTTTACTTCTTGCTTTACCTTGGTCTTTTTTTCTATAGCCCTAAAATTTTCTGCTTTACGTTGTTCTAAATAATAATCTATATCTCCTAAATACTCGCGTATTTTTTGATCTTTAAACTCATATACTTTATTGGTTAAGCCTTGTAAAAAATCTCTATCATGAGATACAAGTATTAATGTGCCCTCAAAATTTTGCAGAGCTTGTTTTAAAACGTTTTTAGATTTTATATCTAAGTGGTTGGTGGGCTCATCCATTACCAAAACATTTAGCGGTTGCAACAGCATTTTAGCTAATGCTAAACGGTTACGCTCACCACCAGACAATACTCTTACATACTTATCTACATCATCTCCTCTAAATAAAAATGACCCTAAAATATCTCTAACTTTGCTTCGGTTGGTTTCATTAGCAGCATCAATCATAGTATCTAAAATGGTTTTGGTACCATCTAAATACTCTGCTTGGTTTTGCGCAAAATACCCTATTTGTACATTGTGTCCTAGTTTTAAATGGCCTGTATAATCTAACTCACCCACCATAATTTTAGCCAAAGTAGATTTACCTTGTCCGTTTTGTCCAACAAATGCAGTTTTACTATCGCGTTCTATTAATAAATCTATATTATTTAATACTTGCTTTTCTCCGTAGTTTTTAGATAAATTTTCAATTTCAGCAATAATTTTTCCAGGAGTTATAGATATCGGAAAACGTAAATTCATAACACTATTATCATCCTCATCTACCTCTATCCTATCAATCTTATCTAATTTTTTAATTAAAGATTGTGCCATAGTTGCCTTAGATGCTTTTGCTCTAAATTTCTCTATCAGCTTTTCTGTTTGCTGTATTTGCTTTTCTTGATTTTTTTGCGCACTTAATTGTTGTGTTTTAAGCTCATTACGCTGAATTAGGTATTCTGAATAAGGTTTATTGTAATCGTATATTCTACCTAAAGATATTTCTATGGTTCTGTTGGTAACATTATCTAAAAACATTTTATCATGCGATACAATTACCACTGCACCAGAATATCCTTTTAAAAATTGCTCTAACCAAATAATAGATTCTATATCTAAGTGGTTGGTAGGCTCATCTAACAACAATACATCATTGGTTTGTAATAGTAATTTAGCCAACTCTATACGCATACGCCAACCACCAGAAAATGTTTCGGTTTTTTTATCAAAATCTTCTCTACTAAAACCTAAACCCTGTAACACTTTTTCTGTTTCTCCTTGGTAGTTATAACCTCCAAGAATTTCATAATGATGCGTAATATCATTTAAGTCTATTATAAGCTGACTATAACTTTCGCTTTCATAATCTGTACGTTCTGCTAGCTGATGATTTATTTCATCTAACTTTAACTCTAATGCTTTTATTTCTTCAAACGCCTGGTAAGACTCTTCTAAAACAGATCTGCCTTCTACAAAATCTATATCTTGTTTTAAAAAACCAATTTTTACATCTTTATCTGCGGCTATTGTACCACTATCTATTGGCATTTCTTTAGACAGTAGTTTTAACAGTGTAGATTTACCTGCTCCATTTTTTCCTATTAACCCAACACGGTTTCCAGGATTTAGTCTAAAAGAAATTTCTTCGAATAAAAATTCTCCTCCAAAAGAGACAGATAAATTGTGAATATTAAGCATAAATTGTGACTAATGTTACAGATGAAAATTATAGAATATAGTATTTTTGTATAAACTTTTTGCAAATGTTAAAAAAAGGAAACAAACTTGGCAGTATTTTAACAGGAACTTGTCCTAAATGTCATTCTGAGAGTATGTATAAGGATAAAAATCCTTACCATTTATCAAATGTTTACGATATGCACGAGCGCTGTTCTCATTGTGGCACCAAATATCAAATGGAACCTTCTTTTTTTTATGGTGCAATGTATGTTAGTTATGGCGTTGGTATTGCCTTTGCTGTTGCTGCATTTTTTATCTCATATTTGTTTATTAAAACAAGCCTGCTAGTAAGTTTTATTTGTATTGTTGCTACGTTAATTGGTTTTATGCCTATAATTATGAGACTTTCTCGTAATATATGGATTAATATGTTTATGCATTACGATAAAAACGCAGTTGCTAACTTTAAGAAACAGAAGTAAGATACCTTTTTACAAAACGTTTACAGTCTATTTCTGCTGCAAGTGGCTTATTATTTTCTATAAAATTGTACAACTGCTGTGCTGCATATGGCCCAGCCATTACTCCTCTAGAGCCAAAACCGTTTAACACAAATATGTTTTTATGTTTGGGGTGCTCACCTACAAGTGGTTTACGGTCTGCTACCGTGGGTCTTACGCCTGCTTTGTGGTCTACCACCTCATAATTGCATTTTAAAAATGTATGAAGCTTAGTTAACAACTCTTCTTTAGCTGCTTGTGAAGTATTGTTAGTTTTATCATCTCTGTTATATGTAGCTCCAATTCTGTATAAATTATTACCCATTGGAATAATAAAAACCGATGACTTTATAACTCTTTCTTCCTTTAAATCTGGTGCTTTTATAGTTAAAAGCTCGCCTTTGGTTCCATTTAAAGGCAAATAATTAAAATATGGATTGTTTTTTAGCCCAAAACCAGTTGCAAAAATTATTTTTTCTGCTTTTATGCCTTTGTAGTTTATACAATCATCTTCAATTGTTAGTGCATTAAAATTAAAAGTTTCTTGCAGCAAAGCATTTTTAGAAATAAGGTAATTTTTATAGGTAGATAAAAGCTCTTTAGTATCTATTCTACCTGTGTGCAAAACCTCTCCGTAGCCAAAATTAGCATCTATATTAGCATTTTTATTTTGAATAATTTTAGGCGACAAAAAATAACTAAGACTAGGTTTATCCATAGCCTCAAACCACATATTTTGTTCTTCTACAGATACAAACCTACGTAGCACTGGTATTTTATAGTCTAACTGTACTTGTAATTTTTTTTCTAGTGTTTTATAAAATGGCAAAGCAATATCTAATTGGTGTTTTGCATTCCAAGCTAACGTAAAGCGTTTTAAAATTACAGGATTATACAACCCGCCAGCAACTACAGAAGATGTCTGTGAACTATCTGCAATTACCTTAAACGTTTTATTGTTTTGCTCTAGTGTCTCACAAAAAGATATACCTGCCAAACCAAGACCTACAATTACATAATTTACCATACTACAAAAGTAGATAAAGTAGCTTAATTTAAAGCATAAAAAAACTCCCTAGGATAAATATCCTAAGGAGTTTGCTTATTTTATTTGAATTGGAATTCTAAAGCAATTTTTTTAATAGCTCCACATATCTTGTTCTCTGTCTCTAATAACCTCTTTAATTCTTTTGGCTTCTAGTAACTGGAACAATGCGTTGTCTGAAATGTAATCTTTAATTTTACGATCTCCGTGTACATTTTCTTCTTTGTAAATTGTTGCATGAAACCTTCTAGAGTTTAGCAACATATCAAAAGAAATTGGACTTGCAGAATTACGCTGGTTAAAGACTTTTGCTTTATGTAATATTTCTCTGGCATCTGGGTACCAAACCCAAAATAAAGGAATTTTATTACCATCTATATCTACAGATTCATCATCTATAAAGTTAACATCTGGTGCAACTGGTGCAATACCTAATAAACGATATTTTAACTCACCTTGTCTTTTATCAAAATACCACATTCCTTTAATTAGGTATTCTTCTAAATCTGCTGCTACAAGATCTCTTTTATTAATGTATTCTTCAGATACTTCTTCACCAGCATTGTACTGGTCATAACCGTAATCTGTTGTATCTACTTTTTGCATAGAAGCTTTTAAATCTTCTAACTTTCTTTTTTCTGTAAAGTAAGAATCTGCATAAACTTCTAATTCTCCGCTTTTAATAGCTTTCATTAAAACGTGGTATAAAGACCTTCTGTTTTTTCCTATATCAATTGTATCTATAGGGTAGTATAACGGAAAGTTTACACGCTCATCTAAATCTATAACTTCCCATACAGTTGTAGACCATAAAACATCTCTGTCGTCTACGTAACCATACTTTAAAGGTCCGTCATTATCTTTTTTAATTTGTGCCTCAGTTTTTACACCTATTTCTTCTGGCTTTTTTGCATTCAATACGTTTGATTGCGCCATAGCAGATATTGAAGACACTGCTAAAAATCCTACTACTAAAATGTTTTTCCAATTCATCATTTAAATAATTTTGTTTTGAAGCTATAAGTAAGTTGCCATTTTACAATAGCAACTTACCGTTTAGTTTCATTTATTCTAGTTTGTAATTTCTACAAGTACACTAGAAACTTTCTTTAATCTGTAACTCTTGTTATTTGTAATATAAGCTTGGATATTAAATATCTGAACCATATCACCTCTTTTTGCTCTTTTTAATGCAGACTTAGCTCTACTGTCTAATTTTCTACCATTAACTCTTATTGTTGGTTGTCCTGGAACTTTAAAGCTAAAGCCGCTTACACCAATATTTAAATCAAAATCAAAATCTTCTAATATTGCACCTATTGTAGAAACTTCTAAGTTTTTACGAGGCATTTTAACGCTACCAGTTTCTCCTCTAATAGAACCTGTTGGACTTGGTATATCTTTAATTCTAAATTCTGAAGAAGAACTAACTGGTTTGCCATCTGGCAATGTACCAGAAGCTTTAATTGTTACTGTTCTACCAGAACCAGGAGTCATAACATACTTGCTACCACTTACAGGCTTTAAACCAGGAGCAGAAGCTCTTACTTTATTGTTTGGTATACCAGGTATAGAAATTGTCATTGGGTTAGCAACACCTCGGTAAACAACGTTCATTTTATCTGCTGCAATTAATGCTGCACTTGGCTTAGATATAGTTGCAAAAGAATTTTTAACTTCTACTGGAACTTCTTCACCATCTTGCTTAAAGAAAAGTGTACCTGCTACTTCGTGATCTCCTGGGTTACCAGCACCAATTAACATTTTAACACCTCCAGCTTCTAGCTGATAATCTGTACCTTCTTTTAATTTTCTACCATCTAATGTTAACTCTGCTCTTACTGGAGTAGATGTATCATCAGTTTTGCTAATTATAATTTTACCATCATACTTTTCACCTGCATAAAATGCTGATTTAGATCCAAAAAGTGATGTTTTAAATTTCTTTAAAGAAACTTGGTCTGTTAAATTACCTTCTAACATTGCTTTTAAAGCGTCTTCTTCAGTTGCTTTAATATCAGACTGTAAAGCTGTAATTTTAGTTAAAGAAGCTATTAAAGGAAAACCTTCGTAGTGATAGTTAATCCAATCTTGCTTGGTTTTATCTTTCTTCTCTACTTTACCATTAGCGTCACCAGTTTCAAATCTAGCTTTTACAGATCCTTTAATTTTATCTGGCACAAGGCTAGATACTTGCTCACGGTAGTCTTTAATTCTTTTCATGAACTCTTTACCACCTGGAGCTAAATTTTCTCCGCTAAAGAATTTTTGATCTAAATAATCAGACTTATCCATAACTTGGTAATCTGTAGGATCCTCAACGTTCTTAGTCATCTCTTTCTTAAGACCTTCTAAATAGTCATAATACTCTTGAGATATTGCTTGTACTTTTTGTGCTTTTTTGTAATCCTCAGCATATTTTGCTGCGTTTTCTTCAGCCTTTGTTCCAAGACCTTCTAAAAAAGCTACGTTGTTTTCTGTTGTTTTTTTGTTAGAAGCTTCCATCTTTACATTCATTAAGCCGAATGCAGCTAGAACTTCTTTACTCATATTTAACGCCAGCATACAAATGAACACTAAGTACATTAAGTTTACCATTCTCTGACGTGGTGACTGTTTTCCTCCTGCCATGTTTTCTACTAATTTTAGTTAATAATTGATTTGGGGTTAAGTATTAACTAATTAGTTTTTACTCATTGCTGATAACATACCACCGTATACTCCGTTTAAAGAAGATAAGTTAGTAGCTAAAGATTCCATTTGATCTTTTAATGCAGAAGAGTTTTGTACTACTTCTTCATTAATTGAAGCTTGTCTGCTAGCACTCTCTAATTGTACTTTGTATAAGCTGTTTAATGATTCCATCTGCGTAGCAGCCTGTACCATTTCTTCAGAATACTTTCTAGTAGATTCCATTGCGTCTACAGTAGGAGCAATTCCTTTAGCAGCACCTTCAAAGTTTTTAATGCTGTTACCAAGGCTTCCCATTAATTCTGCATCAACACCAGCTTCTTTTAACATATCATCTAATTTTTTAGATAAAGATGCTTCTGTTTCTTTAACTTCTAAAGCTTCGTTTTTCTTTTTAGCTGATCCTTCACCACCTGCTAACTCTGGGTATACTAAAGACCAATCTAACTCGTCTTCTATTGGCTCAAATGCACTAATGGCAAAAATAAGTGCCTCTGTAATAAGACCAATTGCTAATAATACACCACCGTTTAATGGACCTAACTCCCAGTGAAGAATTTTAAACAATGCTCCAATAATTACTACAGATGCTCCAAGGCCATAGGCCATATTAAATAATTTCTTTGTTGATTTTGATTGTGCCATAATTTCTAATTTTAATTTGGGTTTATTAATTATAAGTATTTAAGGTTAAATTTATTCGGTTTTTTAGTCGGTAGAATCTTCTTCTCCCATATAATCTTGTACAGTTCTAAAGCCAATATAACTACGGGCAGAATCTCTGTATTCATAATCTCTTGTAGATACTTGTAAGAAGTAAGCAACATCTTTCCAAGAACCACCACGTATTACTCTTCTTGCGTTTCCACTATCTCCTCCGTTAGGATTCATTGTAGATACAAAATCATAAGTACTTGGGTCGTAGCTAGAGCTTGTCCATTCAGACACGTTACCAGCCATATTATACAAGTTAAAGTCGTTAGGCTCATAAGATTTAGCCTCTACTGTATATAATGCTGCATCTGCAGCGTAATCTCCTCTTTGTGGCTTAAAGTTTGCCATATAGCAACCTGTGTCACTAATAACATAAGGACCACCCCATGGGTACATACCACCTTCAATACCACCTCTTGCAGCGTACTCCCACTCTGCTTCTGTAGGCAATCTAAATTTGTTTACTGGTTGTTTACCTCTACTTTTTTGGTCGTCGTTCTTTAATTTTGTTCTCCAGTTACAAAAAGCTGTTGCTTGGTCCCAAGTAACACCAACTACAGGGTACTCACTATAAGCATCATGCCAAAAATAATCGTTATGCATTGGCTCGTTATAAGAGTATTCAAAATCTTTAATCCAAACTGTTGTATCTGGGTATATTGGTAACTCTGTCTGCTTAATAAAATCTTTTCTGCTTCCAGTTTTAGATCTTGCAGCTGCGTCAATATCCATCCAACTATACTTGTATATAAGTTGTGTTACATCTATAGTACGTTGGCCGTTGTATGCTTCTTCTTCAGGTATGTATAATTTATCCATTACCTCTACATAGTACTCATCTGGAAATTCAAACGTGTCCCAAATAAGTTTTTCATCCTTATTTAAAGCTCTACCTTCATATCCTAATGGGCCACCACCTCCGTAGTTGTCCATCATATACTTATCATACTCAGACATTTTAGTTGTATCTGCATCTTTAAATGCATAATCTCCAATACCACCATCTTCTGGGCCTAAGCCTAACTCGTCTGCCAGTATTGCCAATTTTGTTCTTGTGATAGAATCTTTAACCCATTCTACAAACTGACGATACTCACTATTTGTTATTTCAGTATCATCCATATAAAAAGAAGTTACTGTAACAGTTTTAGTTGGCGCATTTAAAACCTGCGCTTGGTCTTCTTCTGTTTTACCCATGATAAAAGATCCTCTTGGGATCAATTCCATACCATAAGGTTTCTCCGGATACCATTTTTTTCCTTGGGCTCCTACCAATTCTCCTTTTGTTCCTGACTTACCACAACTGCCAAGTAAAAGAACAAATCCCATGGACATTAACAATAGTTTCTTCATAATTATAGGTTAAATTTCGATTTAAGATATTTAGTTCTTAAACATATATATTCAATCATTAAAACAGCGTTTTAAACGAAATATTGTATTAAGACACGTTATTTTGTTATTTTTTTAATTGAGGCCTTTTTTAAATGCCTTAAACCACCTTTCTGGAATGTTTTGGTTGGTAGCCTCAACATAATCCGCCTTGGTGCAGGGTAATAACGCAGGCATTTCGTTTTTATTATATGAATTTAAAATTGATGGCACTTCTACCCACCATCTTTCTGTTAAATTACTTTTATAAAAAACTAGTTCCTCTAAGTCTGACGGAACTATATACTTTGTAAATGCTTCTTTATTTAAATAAGGTAGTTCTTGTACTCTAAAGTTGTATCCTTCTATAAAGTACCATATTATTTGGGCTACTAACTGAAATGATTGGTTTGAGTTTTCGCTTTCAAAAACGCCAAACACTGCTAATTTTTCACTTATACCTGCATACCTTGCAATGGCACAAATTTCTCTTCCTGTAAATCCGTTTGGAGAAAAATTATTTAACATTCCCATTTCGCTTGCGCGCACAGCTCGAGCATCTAAACTAACAATATGTGCATTTCGTAGAATTGGCTCTACCAAGGTAATGTCTGATGTTACCTCTCCTAAACGATAAGCATCAAAAAAAAGACGCTCCATTAAGTCTATTTCTTCTTGAGAGTTAAAATAGCTTTGATAGCCAATATTTGAAAAATTAAATAAGTTATTAGGCTTATCTGTAATAATTTTACTCATATAGGAATGAGAGGAAATAAGCTCTTCATGATCTCCAAAATCAAACCTACTATCTACATTTACTAGGTTAATCATATTTCGGAGTCCGTCAAAAGCTCTGTAACAAGGGTATGTTAGGTCTTGTGTAGGACCAATTACTATTGGCACTATATTTTCTTCTATTAAGCCAGCTATTACTTCTTTTACTACAAAATATGTGTCACTAACTTTTTCGCCTGGCTCTACATCTCCTAAATCTATAATGGTAGAGTTCCAATTACCTACCATTAGTTTGTATAGCTCTAGCCTAACTCCAGATAAATCTAAAGGTTCTGCTTTTTTTTCAAAAGCATTTCTGGCTTCGTTTACACCAATTATAGCTATAGATGCCATTGCCAAAACTGGCAATCCTTCTTTTTTTGTGTGTTTATATATTTTTTTTCCTAATGCTTGCGACGGTAATAGCTCACAATGAGCTATTACTTTATCTGCCACTGGAGTCAAAAAATCGAACGCCATATATTTTTACTTCTTAGTCTTTGGTTTTGCTTTTGCCTTAGGTTTTGCTTTTGCTTTGGTTTTTTTCTTTGGGGTTTTCTTTTCTATCATTGCTTTAGCTTCTTCTAAAGTAATTTTAGTAGCGTCTACTGTTTTAGCCAATTCTACTTTTATTTTACCTTTAAGAACATTATGTCTACCCCACCTTGCTTTTTCTATACGTATACCTTCTTCTGGCCATTCTTGTATTAACTTATCTATTTCTTTTTGCTTTTTAGCTTCAATAAGTTCTACAATATCTTCATAAGAAAGTGTATCAAAATCGTATTTTTTATTTACGTTAATAAACATTCCGTTCCACTTTATAAACGGACCAAAACGCCCTACACCTTTAGTAACCTCCATATCTTCATAAGAAGCTATTGGTGCATCTGCCTTTTGTTTTTCTTTAATTAACTCTATTGCTCTTTCTTTGGTAATATCTAAAGCACTTTCTCCTTTTTCCATAGAGATAAACTTTTTACCAAATTTTACATAAGGACCAAACCTACCAACGTTTGCAGATACTTCTTCACCTTCATACGTACCTAAATCTTTTGGAAGTTTAAAAAGCTCCATTGCCTCATCAAAAGTAATAGTACCTAAGGAGTGCTCTGGTAATAAACTTGCAAATTGTGGTTTCTCTTCTTCTTCTGCTGTACCTATTTGCACCATTGGCCCAAACCTACCTAAACGTACAGAAACTTGCCTGCCTGTTTTTGGGTCTGTACCTAAAATACGTTCTCCACTTGCTCTATCTGCATTTTGCTCTACATCTTCAACCTTAGGATGAAAATCTTTGTAGAAGTCTTTCATTACTTTACCCCAGTCTTCATCTCCTGTTGCAATTTCATCAAAATCTTCTTCTACTTTAGCTGTAAAATTATAATCTAAAATTGTTTCAAAATGATTTACCAAAAAGTCGGTTACAATCATCCCTATATCTGTAGGTACCATTTTACCTTTATCAGAACCAACTGTTTCTGTTAAGTTCTTTTCTTCTACATTATTAGCCTCTAACACCAATTGTGTATACTTACGCTCTACACCTTCTATAGTTCCTTTTTCTACATAACCTCTGTTTTGTATTGTAGAAATTGTTGGCGCGTAAGTAGATGGTCTTCCTATTCCTAATTCTTCTAGTTTTTTAACTAAAGATGCTTCTGTAAACCTGTACGGAGCTCTAGAAAAACGTTCTGTTGCTGTAATGTAGTTGTTAAGTAATGCTTCCCCAACCTTCATTGCTGGTAACATTCCTTCTTGCTCCTCTGTTTCTTCATCATCATGACCTTCTAAATATACCTTTAAAAAACCATCAAACTTAATAACCTCTCCGTTAGCTGTAAATTCTTCTTTATGTTTGTCTGCTTTTATTTTTACATTGGTACGCTCTAATTGTGCATCACTCATTTGCGAAGCTAAAGTACGTTTCCAAATAAGCTCATAAAGTCTTGCTTGGTCTCTTTCTAATGAAGGAGATTGCCTTTTCATATCTGTTGGTCTAACCGCCTCATGCGCTTCTTGTGCACCTTTGGTTTTACCTACATAATTACGTACCTCACTATATTCCTTACCGTAGTTTTGTATTATTGCCTCTTTAGCTGCATCTAAAGCTTCTTTAGACAAGTTTACACTATCTGTTCTCATATAGGTTATTAAACCTGCCTCATATAAACGTTGTGCAACTTGCATTGTTCTTCCCACAGAAAAATACAATTTACGTGCAGCCTCTTGTTGTAAGGTTGATGTTGTAAATGGCGCTGCAGGAGATTTTTTAGCTGGTTTTTTATCTAAGTTAGCTATAGAAAAATTAGCACCAATATTTTTATTTAAAAAATCTTGAGCTGCCTTTTTACTAGAAAATGTTTTATTAATTTTTGCAGAAAAACTACTGCCAGATTCTGTTTTAAACTCTGCAACTACTTTAAATGAAGCCTCTGGCGTAAAAGCTTCTATTGCTCTTTCTCTTTCTACTATTAACCTCACCGCTACAGACTGCACACGACCTGCAGAAAGTCCTGGTTTAATTTTTTTCCAAAGCACCGGAGATAATTCATAACCAACCAACCTATCTAAAACCCTACGAGCTTGTTGTGCATTTACCAAGTTATAATTAATTTCTCTTGGGTTTTCAATTGCTTTTTGTATTGCAGATTTTGTAATAGAGTTAAAAACAATTCTTCTTGTTTTGCTTTTATCTAATTTTAATTCTTCTGCCAAATGCCATGAAATAGCTTCTCCCTCACGATCCTCATCACTTGCAAGCCATATAACTTCTGCCTTGTTTGCTAAATCTCTAAGTTTTTTTACAAGTTTTTTCTTTTCGCTATCTACTACGTACTTAGGGGTAAAATCGTTTTCTACGTCTACTCCTAACTCTTTAGATGGCAAATCTGCTATGTGTCCAAAGCTAGACTCTACCTTGTAATCTTTTCCTAAAAATTTCTCTATTGTTTTTGCTTTTGCAGGTGACTCTACAATTACTAAATTCTTCGCCATTTTTTGGTTTTTGGTTGTACAAAAGTATAGCAATTTTTTTATTTAATACGTTATAAGGTAGAAACCAACAAAAAAAGACCGCTTAAATTAGCGATCTTTTGTCTGTTTTTGTATTAAATTAATCTAGATTTAAGCTACTTAACAAGCTTATATTATTTTCTAAATATTTGTATTGATACAATGTATTATCACCAACCATTAATAGGTTATCCTCTCTAGGAATAACATCAAAAGTTACAATATCTTTAAAATGATTAATTTCTTTTAGGTTGTTTACATCTGTTTTATCATAAACTTTTAAACCAGATTCTCCATCGCATATAAAAAGAGTATTACCTTTTATTCCCAACCCATAAGGGCCATCTAAAGGATATTGTTTAGCCAATACTGGATCTGCAATAGTACTTATATCTACTATATACAAACCACTTTCTGTTGCCCCACAGGTATTGCCTCCACGTAAAGTTACGTATGCATAATCTCCGTCTACAACAACAGGATCACAAGCTGTACCGTGCTGAAACTCTGACACAAATGTTGGTGTTTCCGGATTTGTTATATCATATATATACATACCACTTTTGCTCCCTAAAAATAAATGATTATCTCTATTAAAAATAGTTTCTATATCAAAACCAGCATATACATCTTCTAAATCTACAGGGTTTTCTAAATTTTTAATATTAAACACATTTATATTGTGGTTATCTACTGCGTACAAATAATCCTCTACAATTTTAAAACGCGCTAAAGAGCCACCTTGACCAACACTACGGTCACCTGTTGCATTGTTTACTGCTACATCTTCAAACATTAATTGCACATCTTCTTTTAACCTACGTTCTGTAACTACTTGCCAACCAACTAAAACCTCGTCCTCTGTAGTTGCATTATCCCACTCATAAATATCGGCTAGAGGCCAAATAATATTTTCTTTAAGTACATTTTTTAATCTATTTACCAGTTTAATATTATCTTTATTAGCAATATTAAAAACCAATAAATCTCCAAGACTGTCTGCGTACAAGTAGTTGTCTTTTACAGAAATATCTACATTACCCGCAATTTTAATAAACGCAATTTTTATTGGACTTTCTGGATTTTTATTATCAATAACGTGTACACCTTTATATTTATCATTTATAAAAATGTAATTGTTATATGCATATATTTTACCAGATTCTTCAATAGGTTTTGGCGCAATAATATCTCCACTATTCTCAAACTCAGACAAGCTAATTTTTAATGGTTTTGCCACTAAAAAATCTGCATACTTATCACTATTTTCATCATCTGTACAGCTAAAAAGTGTAGCTATAAGTACCAGCAATAAACTAAAGTGTTTTTTCATTTTCATATCTTTTTGGTTGTTACAAAATAGATACACAAAAAACACAAAGGTTGCGTAGGTTACTCAAAATCAGGTGCAAGCGCTTTTAATCTATCTTCTGTTTCATCTGCAAAACCAACTCCATTTTTATAAGCGTAGTAAATAGGAATTCTTGCTAGCATTGCCGTAAACAAAACTCCTACTACGCATAGTATTACACCAAGTTGTGCTATTAACCCCATTACAAAGGTAACTCCAAAAAGCACCAACCAATTTTTATTACCTAAAGCAAAACTAGCCTTTACTATTTCTAGGGCAGACAATTCTTCTTCAAAAGCTAAAAACACAGGAAGTAAAGCCAATGGCACACCTAAATAAATTAAACCTACACCACAAGCAAGCATACCTACTATAGCTAAACCAATAGTTATTGAAGCCAAAATAAAAGCTTTTATCATATATTGTTTTTTAAAGTAGTAAAAATGACCATCTGTGTTTAGTTTTGCATCTTTAGCCCTACATATTCTATAGAAACCAGCCATTAATAACAGGTTTGCAGCAAAAATACACATCATTATAATTGGCATTATAACCATTGAAAACAAAGTATAAATAATAGGTGGGTCTTGTCTTTCAAATGCTTCTGCATTAAAAATACCAAGTGCTATTAAAGGCGTGTACATAACTAAAACAAGCAAGAATGTTAACAATGCACTAAACAGCACCGTAACAAACCCTGGCAACCAAACCACTTTAAACAATTCTATACTTTTATTAAAAATATCACCAAAATCTAATGCTGGTTTTGTAATTATTTTCCCTTCTACGTTGTAAAAATTCATCTCTATAATTTGTTTAAAAAAAGCAAAAATAAACTTAACTGGGATTTTACTACTAAAAAACTATTAAATTTAACTGTCAAATTGTCACATTTTTATATTTAGTACTATCTTTGTGCTTTTACAAGCTAGTAGTAGAATTAGATATGGCAGAAGAGAAAGTAATAGACGAAACAATACAAGGTAATTCTTTAACACTAAAGAACAAAAGAGACAATAAACGTAAACTATACATAGAAAGTTATGGTTGCGCTATGAATTTTTCTGACAGTGAAATTGTTGCTTCTATTTTATCAGAAGAGGGTTTTAACACTACAAAGGTTTTAGAAGATGCAGACCTTGTTTTAGTAAACACTTGCTCTATTAGAGAAAAAGCAGAACTTACTATACGCAAAAGGTTAGAGAAATTTAACGCTGTTAAAAGAACCAAACCACACTTAAAAGTAGGTGTTTTAGGCTGTATGGCAGAGCGTTTAAAAAGTCAGTTTTTAGAAGAAGAAAAAATTGTAGATATGGTTGTAGGCCCAGATGCCTACAAAGATTTACCTAACTTAATTAAAGAGGTAGATGAAGGCCGTAATGCTATAAACGTAATTTTATCTAAAGAAGAGACTTATGGTGATGTTGCCCCTGTACGTTTAAACACAAACGGAATTTCTGCTTACGTATCTATTACTCGCGGTTGTGATAATATGTGTACGTTTTGTGTTGTTCCTTTTACACGTGGTAGAGAACGTAGTAGAGAGCCACAATCTATTTTAGAAGAAGTAAATGATCTTTGGAACAGAGGTTACAAAGAAATTACACTTTTAGGGCAAAACGTAGACAGCTACCTTTGGTATGGTGGCGGTTTAAAAAAAGATTTTAACCAAGCTACAGAAATGCAAAAAGCTACGGCTGTTAACTTTGCTAATTTATTAGAGATGACAGCAATTGCACAACCCAAAATGAGAATTCGTTTTTCTACATCTAACCCACAAGATTTAACGTTAGACGTGGTTAAAACTATGGCCAAGTATGATAACATTTGCAAACACATACATTTACCAGTACAAAGCGGAAGCGATAGAATTTTAAAAGCTATGAACCGCTTACACACAAGAGAAGAATATTTTACATTAATAGATAATATTAGACAAATTATTCCTGATTGTGCTATTTCACAAGATATGATTGCCGGCTTCCCAACAGAAACGGAAGAAGACCATAAAGACACACTTTCCTTATTAGAATACGTAAAGTACGATTTTGGCTATATGTATTCTTATTCTGAAAGACCAGGTACAATGGCTGCACGTAAACTAGAAGATGATGTACCTGAAGCAGACAAAAAAAGAAGATTAGCAGAAATTATAGCATTACAAAGACAACACTCTGGCTACAGACTACAACAACGTTTAGGTAAAATTGATGAAGTTTTAATTGAAGGAGAATCTAAAAGATCTACAGAACATTGGATGGGCAGAAACTCACAAAATGCTGTTGTTGTGTTCCCTAAAGAAGAAGGTAGCCAAGTTGGAGAATTTGTACAAGTAAAAATTGAAGATTGCACAACAGGAACCCTTTTAGGTAGTATTGTAAAAAAATAAATATAATGGAATCTGTACAAGCAATAAAACAACGATTTGAGATCATTGGAAACGATGTACAACTTAATAGAGCTATAGAAAAAGCGATACAAGTTGCACCTACAGATATTTCTGTATTAGTTACTGGTGAAAGTGGTGTTGGTAAAGAGTCTATTCCTAAAATAATACACTCATTATCTCACAGAAAACACGCAAAATATATTGCTGTAAACTGTGGTGCAATTCCAGAGGGCACAATAGACAGTGAACTTTTTGGCCATGAAAAAGGAGCCTTTACAGGTGCTACAACTACCCGTAAAGGATATTTTGAAGTTGCAGATGGCGGAACCATTTTTTTAGATGAAGTTGGAGAGTTGCCCTTAACAACACAAGTACGTTTGCTACGTGTATTAGAAAATGGGGAATTTTTAAAAGTTGGCTCTTCACAAACACAAAAAACCAATGTGCGTATTGTTGCTGCTACAAACGTAAATATGTTTGAGGCTATTAAAAAAAATAGATTTAGAGAAGATTTATATTACAGATTAAGCACCGTAGAAATAAACCTTCCTCCTTTACGAGAACGCTTAGAAGATATTCATTTACTTTTTAGAAAATTTGCATCAGATTTTAGTCAAAAATACAAAATGCCAACTATTCGCTTGTCTGATGATGCTGTGCAAATATTACAAAAATACCGTTGGGCTGGTAACATTAGGCAATTACGTAATGTTGCAGAACAAATTTCAGTTTTAGAGTCAGAACGTCATATTTCTGCCACTACGCTACACTCTTACTTACCAAATGGTGGTAATACCAACCTACCTGCAGTTGTAAATCAAGAAAAAAAAGAGAGCGATTTTAGCAATGAAAGAGAAATTTTATACAAAGTTCTTTTTGATATGAAAGCAGACCTTAACGATCTAAAAAAGCTAACACTGGAGTTAATGAAAAATAACGATAGTGAAAAGGTTCAAGAAGAAAACGAACATTTAATTCAGAAAATATACGGCAATCACGATGATGATGATTTTGAAGAGGCGGACAGCACTCCCTCAGAAATATTACATCTACCAAATCCTTCAAGAGAAAGAGAAGAAGTTATTTCACCAGTAATACCACAGGATGACAAATACCACTTTGCAGAAGAAATAGAAGAGGAAGAAACGCTATCTTTACAAGACAAAGAAATAGAGCTTATTAAAAAGTCTTTAGAAAGAAACAGAGGAAAAAGAAAAGCCGCAGCTGCAGAATTAGGTATTTCTGAGCGTACTTTATATAGAAAAATAAAACAGTTTGATTTATAATTTGATGAAAAACATAAAAAACATACTTGCTGTACTCCTAATAATTAGCACTGTACAAGCTTGCGGACTAAAAAGTGTTGGCTATAATTTTACTGGAGGTAGCACTGGAGACGCAAAATCTTTTCAGGTAAACTTTTTTCAAAATTATGCTTCGCAAAGCCCAGGGTCTACAGTAGAACCAGGTTTAGACAGAGACTTTACAAATGCCTTACAAGATTTATTAGGAAGTCAAACTAGCCTTAGTCTAACTCCATCTAACGGAGATTTAGTGTACGAAGGTGAAATTGTAGAATACCGCATTTCTCCTATGACAGCTACAGCAGCACAAACTGCTGCACAAAACAGGCTAACAATGACGGTTAATGTACGTTTTTACAATAAAACAAAAGAAGATTCAGATTTTGAACAGCGTTTTTCATTCTTCTATGATTATGATGCTAACTCTTTATTAGCTTCTGTAAAATCTGAAGCGCACGCAGAATTATTTGAGCGTATTACACAAGATATTTTTAGCAAATCATTAGCAGACTGGTAGTTTTATGAAAGTAACAGATTTTACACATTTATTACAAAAGCCAGAAAGTATTAGCTCTGTAGCGCAAATTAACCAGCTAGAGGAAATTATTACAGACTACCCTTATTTTCAGGCAGCACACGCAATACACTTAAAAGGCTTAAAAAATACCAATAGTTTTAAGTATAACAACGCACTAAAAGTTACTGCTGCACATACTGCTAATAGAGATGTTTTATTCGATTTTATTACTTCTCCAGAATTTTTAAACAATACAACCACTATAAAAGAGATTAGAGAAAATGCTAATCTAAAAAAATTAAATGTAGTTTCTGAAGAAGTTGCCTCGCCACCAAATATGTTAGAAGAAAGTGAAGACAAACCTTTACCACAAAACATAGACGATGCAGAAAAAATTTTAGACGACACTCTTTTTGAAACCAAAGAGGTAATTAAAGAAGAAGTTGTTGAAACTGAAAAAGAATTAGAAATTTCTAATGAGACCCAAGAGTTAGAAATTAAAACCCAAGAAGAAGCGTTAAAAAACAATGCAGAAGAAACTAGAGAGGTTATTCCAACAGAAAAACTTGAAGAAGAAAAAACTGAAGCTGAAAAATTAAATATTGGAGAACCTTTACACTTTACAAAAAAAGAAAAATACTCTTTTGCTCAATGGTTAGAGCTTACAAACCCTAAGGTTAATAAAGAAACAGCCGAAACTACTAAAGAAGAAAACACCCAAGAAGAGGAAACTAAAACAACTTTAGAAAACAAAAAGCCTAAGCAAAAAAAAAATAAAAAATTTGATTTAATAGATAAGTTTATAAAAACCAATCCTAAAATTACACCTACAAAAAACATAGAAACCAAAGTAGATATTTCTAGCTCTGTAAAACTTAATAAAGATGAGTTAATGACCGAGACTCTTGCAAAGGTATATTTAGAGCAAAAAAAATACAAAAAGGCAATTCAAGCTTATAAGATTTTAAGTTTGAAATATCCAGAAAAAAGTAGTTTCTTTGCAAACCGAATAAAATCGGTAGAAAAAATTCAAAAAGAAAACATA
The DNA here is from genome assembly GCF_000568425.1 of Cellulophaga geojensis KL-A. Classification (NCBI taxonomy): domain Bacteria; kingdom Pseudomonadati; phylum Bacteroidota; class Flavobacteriia; order Flavobacteriales; family Flavobacteriaceae; genus Cellulophaga; species Cellulophaga geojensis. Next base: position 39,499 of record NZ_ARZX01000016.1, on the reverse strand, counting down.
TAACAGATGAGTACGTTTACAATATTTTTAGTTCTTATTATTATAGTATCACTTTTACTAATGTTGGTAATTATGGTACAAAACCCAAAAGGTGGTGGTTTATCTTCTTCTTTTGGTGGTGGTGGCAACCAAGTAGTTGGTGGTGTTAAAAAGACTGGGGATTTTTTAGATAAAAGTACTTGGACTTTAGCTGCACTATTAGTTATACTAATTTTAATGTCTAACGTTGCATTACCAGGCAAAGGAAGCAACTCTGATTCTAAATTATTACAAGAAAAAAATACAGAAGCTCCTGCTACTACAAATACAGCTGCTCCTTCAAGTAAAGACACTAACTTAATGGACAGCATTAAGTAAAAACGTACCTTTTAAAATATATCAAAAATGCCAGCTTATGACAAGCTGGCATTTTTTGTTTTACAACTTGTCAGTTTTACGCTATGGCACAATTTCTGCCTATGTAACACCAGAAAAATTAATATTAAAAATCATAAAATATGGCTAAAGTTAACATTAAACCATTGGCAGATAGAGTGCTAATTGAACCGATGGCAGCAGAAACTAAAACAGCTTCTGGATTAATAATTCCAGACACTGCTAAAGAAAAACCTCAACAAGGTAAAGTAGTTGCTGTTGGCCCAGGAACTAAAGATGAAAAAATAACTGTAAAAATTGGTGACACTGTACTTTACGGTAAATATGCCGGTACAGAGTTAAAGTTAGAAGGTTCTGACTATTTAATGATGAGAGAAAGCGACATTTTAGCTATTATCTAAAACAGCTATTTGCTAATAGCCTATGGCTTTTAGCTCTAAATTAATAATCAAACTTATGTCTTTAGTTAAAACTAAAGACTAAACTTAAAAAACACATAAACAAAGATGGCAAAAGATATTAAATTTGACATTGAAGCTAGAGACGGCCTTAAAAGAGGTGTAGACGCTTTAGCAAACGCAGTAAAAGTAACATTAGGCCCTAAAGGAAGAAACGTAATTATTAGCAAGTCTTTTGGAGCTCCAACAGTAACTAAAGATGGTGTATCTGTAGCTAAAGAAATAGAGCTTGCAGATCCTTTAGAAAATATGGGAGCACAAATGGTTAAAGAAGTTGCTTCTAAAACTAATGATTTAGCTGGTGACGGTACTACAACCGCTACAGTTTTAGCACAATCTATAGTAAAAGAAGGTCTTAAAAACGTTGCAGCAGGTGCAAACCCAATGGATTTAAAAAGAGGTATAGACAAAGCTGTTGAAGCTATTGTAGAAGACCTTGCTAAACAATCTAAAAAAGTTGGTGATTCATCTGATAAAATTAAACAAGTTGCATCTATCTCTGCAAATAACGACGAAACTATTGGCGAACTAATTGCACAAGCTTTTGGTAAAGTTGGTAAAGAAGGTGTTATTACTGTAGAAGAAGCTAAAGGAACAGATACTTATGTAGATGTTGTAGAAGGTATGCAGTTTGACAGAGGTTACCTTTCTCCTTATTTTGTAACAGATTCTGAAAAGATGGTTGCCGAGTTAGAAAACCCATACATTTTATTGTTTGATAAGAAAATATCTGCAATGAAAGATCTTTTACCTGTATTAGAGCCAGTAGCTCAATCTGGTAAACCTTTATTAATTATTTCTGAAGATGTAGATGGTGAAGCTTTAGCTACTTTAGTAGTTAACAAGTTACGTGGATCTTTAAAAATTGCTGCTGTAAAAGCTCCTGGATTTGGAGACAGACGTAAAGCAATGTTAGAAGATATTGCCATTTTAACTGGCGGTACTGTTATATCTGAAGAAAGAGGTTTTTCTTTAGAAAGCGCTACTTTAGATATGCTTGGTACTTGTGAAAAAGTATCTATAGACAAAGATAACACTACAATAGTAAATGGTTCTGGTGATGCAGCTACCATTGACACAAGAGTTAACCAAATTAAATCTCAGATAGAAACTACTACATCTGACTACGATAAAGAAAAATTACAAGAGCGTTTAGCTAAATTAGCTGGCGGTGTTGCCGTACTTTATGTTGGTGCTGCTTCTGAGGTAGAAATGAAAGAGAAGAAAGACAGAGTTGATGATGCATTACACGCTACAAGAGCTGCCGTAGAAGAAGGTATTGTTGCTGGTGGTGGTGTTGCTTTAGTTAGAGCTAAAGCTGTTTTATCTAAAATAAAAGCAGAAAACGCAGACGAAGAAACTGGTTTACAAATTGTTGCTAGAGCTATTGAAGCTCCATTGCGTACAATTGTAGAAAATGCTGGTGGAGAAGGTTCTGTTGTTGTTGCTAAAGTTATTGAAGGTAAAGGAGATTTTGGTTATGATGCTAAATCTGAAACTTATACAGATATGCTTAAAGCTGGTATTATAGATCCTAAAAAAGTAACTAGAGTTGCATTAGAAAACGCTGCTTCTGTTTCTGGTATGATCTTAACTACTGAGTGTGCTTTAACAGATATTAAAGAAGATACACCAGCTGCTGCTGCACCTCCAATGGGTGGCGGTATGCCAGGTATGATGTAATCTTTAAAATATAAGAATACTAAAAAACGCTCCAATTTTCATTGGAGCGTTTTATTTTTATAGTTATTATAACACTATTCTTTATGGTCTTCTTGCACATCTATATCTCTATAAAAACAACATGCATGCAAACTATTGTAAACCTCATCTGGAGCTTTTAAGTTTTTAGTATCATGACCTACAGCCGCAACACTACTCTCTATAGCGTCTAAATTTGTTTTTCGCTCATCAAAAATAACTTTAAGCTCATGTGTTTTTACATTCCAAATAGCGCTTTTTACTCCTTTAGTTTTTATACAAGCTTTTTCTATACGATCTTTACACATTTGACAAACCCCGTCTACCTCTAAACTTGCTTTTGCATTTTTGTTTTGCCCAAAAGAAACATAAGCAAACAACATCATTACTATTACAGCTATTTTTCTCATAATTTTTATATTTTATTTTTTAAACTTATTTATTTTAAATCGCAACCCTGCGTAGTACATACTTCCAAAAACTGGTCCGTATACAAAAGTAGTATCAAAATTAGAGCCAAAAGGGTCATCTGCTCCTACAATTGGCATATCTTGCCTAACATTAGTTATATTTTCACCGCCTACATACACCTCAAACTTAGGAGAAAACACTTTAGTAATTTGCGCATTTACAGTTGCTACATTTGGCGTGTAACTTGGCAACCTATATGCTTCAGGATTAGTTTCTGTAGAAGAAAAACGTTGTGTACCTAACCAATTAAAGGTTGCATCAAACTTCCATTTTTTAATAAAACCGTGACCTTTTGTTTGGTATGATGCATTTGCAAAAAACCTATGTTTAGGCGTTAAAGACCTTTCTAGCTTTGCAGATTTGTATTGCGTTTTAATATCATATAATTTATAAGCAACACGCAAATCAAAATTACCAAACACATTATAGTTTAACTCTGCCTGAAAACTATTTGCATAACTATCTCCTTCTAAATTATAAAAACTAACCTCTTGCGGGTTTTCCCAATCTACAACTATCTGATTCTCAAAATCTGTTCTGTAAAAGTCTACAGAGATATCACCTTTTTTATCAAATAAATTAAAACCTTGTAAATAAGACACGCCATAATTCCAAGCAATTTCTGGATCTAAACCGTAAATATTACCGCCATCATCATCAATATTTATAACTCTACCACTTGCAAACATACGTTGGTTTTCTGCAAAAATATTAGCTGTACGTTTACCTCTACCAAATGAAGCTCTAAGAGCAGATTTCTCCCATGGAGAATAACGCAAATGAAACCTAGGAGTTACAAAAAAGCCAAGTCTATTATGGTTGTCTACACGTACACCTGCTGTAATATTTAACTTCTCTAAATTATCATAACCATACTCAAAATAACCTCCTATAGAGTTATCTATACGCGCATAATTATCTGTAAGTACTAACTCATCATACTTATCATACGTAAAATTAATTCCGGTTTTAACCTTATGTCTAGAGTCTCCTATTATAGAGTTGTAATTAATGTTTGAGTATACACTGCTATGCTCTATATCATATACATTTAAGCCAAAATATGAATCTTGCTTATGGTTGCTTACTGCAAACTGTGCACCTAAAACCTGCCAAGGCAATTCTGGATTAACATAACCAAACTTTGCAGAAAAATCTATACGCTCTGTATTAATTTCACTGCCCCAAGCATTGGTTGTTAATTTATCTGTATCTGGATCAAAATTTAACTGCCCAGTTTGTTTATCATCATTTAGATACCTAATATTAAAAAAGGATCCAATTCCTTTTTCCATATCTATATACTGCCACCTGTTCATGATATTAATTTGGTTGTATATTGGCATATCCATAAAGCCATCATTATTAACATCATGCTTTTTATTATGCTTATTACCGTGTATATACAAGCCTGTACTCCATTTGTCACTTACCTTAGTATTAAAATGGGTATTTAGCTCTAAACGCTCACTACTTGCTGCATATAAATTCACAAATAAAGCATCATCTGAAATAGGTTTTTTAAGCTCTGCATTTATTTGTCCTGCAATACTCTCGTAGCCATTTATAACACTCCCCATACCCTTGGTAATTTGTATACTCTCTACCCAAGTACCTGGTATAAAACTTAATCCATATGCTTGTGATGCACCACGTACAGATGGTATGTTCTCTGTAGCTATTAAAATATAAGGACTTGTTAAGCCTAACATTTTTATTTGCCTTGTTCCAGACACAGCATCTGCAAAGTTAACATCTATAGATGGGTTGGTTTCAAAACTTTCAGACAAATTACAACAAGCAGCTTTAAGCAACTCATCACTACTTACAACCATTGTATTTTCTGCTTTTAAATACAGTTTGGTTGTAGCTTCTTTTTTTGCAGTAATTGTAACTTCATCTAAAGTACTTGTAGATTGTAAATTATGGGTAATTTTTCCTGATTTAGTTATGGTAAGTGTATCTGTCTTAAACCCAACATAACTAATTATTAGTTTAGAATATTCTTTTTTGTAAGGCACAGAAAACGTACCGTCTAAATCTGTTATAACACCCACCTTAGTATTATGCCAGTACACATTTGCACCTGCTAAAGGCAGAATTTGCCCATTAGCCGTTTCTTCATTTATTACACCACTAACCTTGTCCTGAGCGCACATAAATAAGGGAAATAAAAGAAAAGTAAATAGTATTTTTTGCATTTTTAAAATCAATTTTTAAAACTTGAAATATATTTTTTAAAAGTTTACATAACATAAACTTTTGCAACACTATGCCACTTGTGTGCATTGTGTTGTAAAATCACAATCAATTATTTAAAAAAATCAAATTATAAAAACCTGATGGGATACTTGTAAGTTTTGCACCAGAAGTGGTGGCGCATATTTTTTTTCGCTAGTTTTTTGCTCTAAAACATATAAATCACTAGCTGTTAAGCTTAAAATTGAAGTAACAACATATTGCGTAATTACTTTTTCTTTTTGGTCTGATGCTACTGTTAATCTATCCTGACCTTTTACAGCTTCTAGAATACCTTTACAACAATTGTCTTCTGAAGTGTTAGACGTTTGCACAAAAGCGCTTTCTCCGCAGCCAAAATCTTCTGGATATACAGAAACTGAAACTAACTCTCCACAACAAAAATGTTTTTCTACAGCAAAAGAAACTGTAGAAAGCAGCACTAACAATGCAAGTGCAATAGTTGTTATTTTATGTAGTAGTTGTTTCATTATAAGCACAAAAGTAAATAAAAAACTCTTATTTACACAGATTTGGTTGCCAAACCAACGTTAAATGTGGTAGGCTCTTCTAGTTTTGTTATTTAACAATTGGTTTTATTCAAAAAAAAATAATAATGTAGAATTAAAAATTAAGGCATATTTTTGCATAAAATTTTTAGTTTACAAAAATGTTACAAGATCTAAAATCATCAGTTTTAAACATCATAGAAGAAAACAAAGGCAATAGAGACCAAAGTCTTTTAGCAATTTGCGAATTATTAGAAGAAAACGTGCCTTACTACAACTGGGTAGGTTTCTATTTTAAAAACGGTGATAAAAACGAACTTAAGCTAGGCCCTTACGTTGGCGAACCAACAGACCACGTAATTATACCGTTTGGAAAAGGTATATGTGGGCAGGTTGCAGTTTCTAATGAAAATTTTGTTGTACCAGATGTACAAGCACAAGACAATTACATTGCTTGCAGCATAACTGTAAAAGCAGAAATAGTAATTCCTATTTTTGTAAACGGAGAAAACATTGGGCAAATAGACATAGACTCTAACACTCCTGACCCTTTTTCTAAAGAAGATGAAGACTTTTTAGAGTTTGTATGTGCAGAAGTTGCTAAAATTCTTTAAAACTTTGTGTTTTTGTTAATAAACCATTGCTGTTCTTAATCGCAAAAAAATTACTTTTGTGTCCTTATTCAATCTTTTAACAATAAGCACATAAAATGAGTACCACAAAAAAAGCTACATCAGCATTAATTTCTGTTTTTCACAAAGACGGTTTAGAACCTTTAGTAAAAAAGTTTAACGAACTTGGAATAACAATTTACTCTACTGGAGGCACAGAAAAATTTATTAAAGAATTAGGAATTGATGTTATACCTGTAGAAGATGTAACTAGCTACCCATCTATTTTAGGAGGACGTGTAAAAACCTTACACCCTAAAGTTTTTGGTGGTATTTTAAACAGACAAGAAAACGAGAACGACCAAGCACAGTTAGCTGAGTTTGATATTCCTCAGTTAGATATTGTAATTGTAGATTTATACCCTTTTGAAAAAACAGTTGCAAGTGGCGCTCCAGAACAAGATATTATTGAAAAAATTGATATAGGTGGTATTTCTTTAATTAGAGCCGCTGCCAAAAATTTTAAAGATGTACTTTGTGTTTCTTCTATGGAAGATTACAGTGAAGTTTTAGATATTATTACTACTGGTAATGGAACAACAACTATAGAAGATCGTAAGCGTTTTGCTGCTAAATCTTTTAATGTATCTTCTCATTACGATACTGCCATTTTTAACTACTTTAATAAAGAAAAAGAAGAAACTGTTTTAAAAATTAGCGAAACTAATGGTAAAGTTTTACGCTACGGAGAAAACCCACACCAAAAAGGATTCTTCTTTGGAGATTTTGAAGCAATGTTTAACAAATTACACGGTAAAGAATTAAGTTACAACAACTTGCTAGATGTAGATGCTGCTGTAAACTTAATGGGTGAATTTAAAAATGATGAACCTACGTTTGCTATTTTAAAACATAATAATGCTTGTGGCTTAGCCTCTAGAAGTACTTTACACCAAGCATATGTAGATGCCTTAGCTGGCGATCCTGTTTCTGCTTTTGGTGGTGTATTAATTGCAAACAAAGAAATAGACCTTGCAACAGCAGAAGAAATACACAAATTATTTTGTGAGGTTGTTATAGCTCCTAGCTATGCAGCAGATGCTTTAGAAGTATTAAAAGGTAAAAAGAACAGAATTATTTTAGTGCAGAATGATGTAGCCTTACCAGAAACATTGGTTAGAACTTGTTTAAATGGTGTGCTAGTACAAGATAAAGACCATAAAACAGATACTGTTGCAGATTTACAAAATGCTACAGACACAAAACCTACAGCAGAAGAAATTGAAGATTTAATATTTGCCTCTAAATTATGCAAACACACAAAATCTAACACAATTGTACTTGCTAAAGGAAAACAATTATGTGCTAGCGGAACAGGACAAACCTCTAGAGTAGATGCTTTAAACCAAGCTATACATAAAGCTAAGTCTTTTAATTTTGATTTAAACGGAGCGGTAATGGCTAGTGATGCTTTTTTCCCATTCCCAGACTGTGTAGAAATAGCAGGTACTAATGGCATTACAAGTGTAATACAACCTGGCGGATCTATAAAAGACCAATTAAGCATAGATTATTGCAACGAAAACAAAATTTCTATGGTAATGACTGGCACACGTCATTTTAAACATTAATTTTGTTACATTCGTCGATTAAACTTACTTTTAGTCCAGAAACCAATTTATAATACATGGGATTTTTTGATTTTTTTACAGAAGAGATAGCTATAGATCTTGGAACAGCCAATACGCTAATAATACATTTAGACAAAGTTGTTGTAGATAGCCCTTCTATTGTTGCTAGAGATAGAATTAGCGGAAAAATAATTGCAGTTGGTAAAGATGCCAATATGATGCAAGGTAAAACCCATGAAAATATAAAAACAATTAGACCTCTTAAAGATGGTGTAATTGCAGATTTTGATGCATCTGAAAAGATGATAAATATGTTTATCAAAAACATACCTGCATTAAAAAAGAAATGGTTTCCGCCTGCATTGCGTATGGTTGTTTGTATTCCTTCTGGTATTACAGAAGTAGAAATGCGAGCAGTAAAAGAATCTTGTGAACGTGTAAACGGTAAAGAGGTTTATTTAATTCATGAACCTATGGCAGCAGCTATTGGTATTGGTTTAGATATTATGCAACCTAAAGGTAACATGATTGTAGATATAGGTGGTGGTACTACAGAAATTGCTGTTATTGCATTAGGTGGTATTGTTTGTGATAAGTCTGTGAAAATTGCAGGTGATGTATTTACAAATGATATTATATACTATATGCGTACACAACATAACCTTTATGTAGGTGAAAGTACTGCCGAAAATATAAAAATAACAATAGGTTCTGCTACAGAAGATTTACAAGAACCACCAGAAGAAATGTCTGTACAAGGTAGAGATTTACTAACAGGTAAGCCTAAGCAAGTATCTATCTCATACAGAGAAATAGCTAAGGCTTTAGACAAGTCTATCTTAAGAATTGAAGATGCTGTGATGGAAACTTTATCTCAAACTCCACCAGAGTTAGCTGCAGACATCTATAACACAGGTATTTACCTTGCAGGTGGAGGATCTATGCTAAGAGGATTAGACCGTAGGTTATCCCAAAAGACAGATTTACCCGTATATATAGCAGAAGATCCTTTACGCGCAGTTGTTAGAGGAACAGGTATTGCTCTTAAAAACTTAGAACGTTATAAAAATATCCTAATTAAATAATTAGTTAGGATGTTTTTATGACATAAGTATAGGCTTAAGTTTATACCGCCAAATATGTAAAATGAATGCAACAAATTATCAACTTTTTAATAAGAAACAAAAACGGGCTACTGTATGTTTTTTTATTACTAATTGCGTTGGGATTTACGGTACAAGCAAACTCTTATCATCAATCTAAATTTTTAAATTCTTCCAGTTGGCTTACTGGTAATATTTACCAAACATCTACCAATATATCTACCTATTTTTCATTACAAAATGAAAATAATATACTGGTAGAAGAAAACAAAAGGCTACGCAACTTACTTTTTAATAAAAACATTGTTGCTCCAGATAGTATTAAAACAGACTCCTCTTCTACCTACAACATAGTAACTGCCAACGTTATTAAAAATAGTTATTCACTATCTAAAAATTACATTACTATTAACGCTGGTAAAAATCAAAACATAAAAGAAGATATGGGTGTTATAACGTCTAATGGTATTTTAGGCATTATAGATCATACATCTAACAATTTCTCACTAGTACAAAGTATACTAAATACAAAGTCTACAATTAATGCCAAACTTAAAAACGAAGAATATTTTGGTTCTTTAGTATGGGATACCAAAGATTTTAACACTGCACAGCTAACAGATATTCCTAGGCTAGTTAAATTAAACATAGGAGATACTATAGTTACTGGTGCAAGTTCTAGTATTTTCCCAAAAGATATTCCTATTGGTGTTATAAAAGATTACAGTTTAAAAAAATCTGAAAATGTATACCACATTAACATTAGCCTTTTTCAGGATATGGCTAACATTAAAAATGTATACATTATTAAAAACAAAGATATTGCAGAGATTAAAGAATTAGAAAAGAAAATTAAATAATGCTAAATAATAAAATTACAATACATATTATTAGGTTTTTCTTTCTTGTTCTTGCACAAGTATTAATTTTTAATAACATCAACTTTTTAGGTTTTGTAAACCCTATGGTTTATGTGCTATTTTTTTATTGGTATCCTGTAAAAGAAAATAAATCTATTTTGCTTATTGTTAGTTTTTTCTTTGGATTAACAATAGATTTTTTCTCAGACACAATGGCAATACACACAGCAGCATGCTTAACAATTGCATATATAAGGTCTGGCATTATGCGCTTTTGTTTTGGCGTAAACTATGATTTTCAAAACTTTAAAATGACCTCTACAACAACATTACAACAGGTTACTTTTTTAGCTTTATTAATTTTATTTCATCATTTAATTTTCTTTTCGCTAGAAATTTTTAGTTTCAGTAATTTGTTGCTAATTTTAAAGAAAGTTTTAATTGTTGGTAGTGCAACCTTACTTCTTTGCCTATTAATAAAATCATTGTTTAGTACCCAGAAAAAATGAAAAAATTCCTACTTTCATCTTTCATCATCTTAATAGGACTATCCTTTTTAGGAAGGTTATCCTATTTACAAATTTTTAGCTTTTCTCCTAATCAAATATTAGAAGACCCTGCAATAAAAACTTTGTATGATTTTCCTGAACGCGGTTACATTTATGACCGTAACGGAAAATTGCTTGTGGCTAACCAAGCTGCTTATGATGTTATGGTTATACCAAGAGAGGTTAAACCGTTAGACACTCTGGAGTTTTGTAATTTAATTGGCATTGATAAAAGTACATTTATAAAGAACCTTAAAAATGCACGCAAACATTCCCCTAGGTTGCCATACGTAATGGTTTCACAATTATCTAAAGAAGATTATGCCAAGCTACAAGAAAAAATGCGAAAGTATGAAGGGTTTTATATTCAAAAACGTTCTCAGCGTTATTATGATACCAAAAGTGCTGCAAATGCTTTAGGATATATTAGCCAAGTAACACCTGGCGACTTAAAAAAGTTTCCATATTACAGTCAGGGTGAATTAAAAGGAAAAACCGGAGTTGAAAAACAATATGAAGATATATTACGAGGAAGAAAGGGCGTAAAATATATACAAAAAGATAGATTTAACAGAGATATTGGCCCTTATAAAAACGGCGCACTAGATACTTTACCAGAGCCTGGCAAAGAAATACAATTAACCATAGATAAGGAACTGCAAGAATACGGAGAAAAATTAATGGTTGGTAAACATGGAGGTATAGTTGCTCTAGATCCTAATTCTGGTGAAATATTATCATTAATTTCTGGCCCCACTTATGACCCAGCCTTATTGGTAGGCAGAAAACGTTCTGCCAATTACAGCAAACTGTATTATGATAGTATTGCCAAACCAACTTGGGATAGAAGTTTACTTGCCCAAGAGTCTCCAGGTTCTCCTTTTAAAGTAATTAACGCACTTGTAGCTTTACAAGAAGATGTTATGACTCCAGAAGATAAAATACGTTGCTATAATGGTTTTTACGTTGGAAAAAACAGAACCAAAAGAGGATGCCATTGCGGTGGAGGTCTAAGAGATATGTATAGCGGAATTTACAAATCATGTAACGCTTATTTTGCTGGGACTTTTAAACAAATTTTTGACAAGTTTGAAACTACAGATGAAGCTATGGATGTGTGGCAAAAACACGTTAAAAGTTTTGGACTTGGAGAATATTTAGGAACCGATTTACCTACTGGAAGCAGAGGACGAATTCCTGGAAAAGAATATTACGACAGGGTTTATGGAGATAATAGATGGACGTGGTCTTATATTGTTTCTATATCATTTGGACAGGGTGAAGTTGCTGTTACACCTATACAATTAGCTAATATGACCGCTGCTATTGCTAACAAAGGCTATTATTATACCCCACATATTTTAAAAAAGGTAGAAGGCAAACCAATTACAGACCCAAAATACACCCAAAGAAAATATACTACTATAGATAAAGAAAATTTTGAGCCAGTTATTAAAGGTATGGAAGCTGTGTACAAAACCCCAGGTGGTACTGCACATTGGCTACAAGTTCCTGGTATTAACATTGCCGGAAAAACTGGTACTGTAGAAAACTTTACCAGAATTAATGGCGTAAGAACACAACTTACAGACCACTCTATTTTTGTTGCTTTTGCTCCTGTAGAAAACCCAAAAATTGCTTTAGCTATTTTTATAGAGCACGGTTATTTTGGAGGAAGATATGCCGGACATATAGCTTCGTTAATGATTGAAAAATATTTAAAAGGAGAAATTACTCGTAAAGACTTAGAAAAGAAAATGCTTGAAAAAACTTTAGAAAAAGAATATGCAAAGCCATATAGTGGCGAGCCTTTTCCTATTAACGAAAGAGTTTGGTAACTTTTTAAAAAGCAAAAAAACAAGAAAACTCCTTTATGTCTGGAAACACTTTTTTAAAAAGAATAGATTGGCTTAGTATCTTTATTTACTTAGCGCTAACCATTATTGGTTGGGTAAGCATATATTCTAGTACATTTTCAGAGAGTAACCCATCTATATTAGATTTTGGAACCTTTTACGGTAAACAGGCTTTTTTTATTGGAGTTAGTATATTAACTGTGGTTTTTATTTTTGCTACAGAGGCTAATCTTTTTGAACGGTTTTCTGGCATTATTTACGCATGTAGCATTGTTTTACTAGTTGGGTTATTTCCGTTTGGTAAAACTATTGCCGGAGCAACATCATGGTATAATTTAGGTTTTTTTAATTTACAACCATCAGAAATAGCCAAGGTTGCCACAACACTTGCTTTAGCTAAATACTTAAGTGATATACAAACAGACCTTAAAAAACAAAAAGATAAGTTGTATGCTTTTGGTATTTTAATAATACCTGCAATATTAATTGTACTACAACCAGATCCTGGTAGTGGCGTTGTATTTTTAGCCTTAACATTTGTTTTGTTTAGAGAAGGTTTGCCATTGTACTACTTAGCTATTGGTTTAGTAATGCTTCTTATTTTTGTAGCTACGCTTAAATTTGGTACTATTTGGGTAGTTATAGCTGTTAGTATTTTAATTGCTTTATTTTATTTAACAAAAAAAGAAAGAGTAAAAGTATCTCCATTACCAATTATACTGTTCTTTATAGCATCTGTAACCATTTCTTTATCTGTAAGGTTTGTTTTTGATTCGGTTTTAAAACAACATCATAGAGACAGATTTAATCTTTGGTTGCGTCTAGAAAAAGATCCAAAAAAATTAGAAGACATTAGAAAAACCATAGGTTATAACACATACCAGTCTGAAAAAGCAATTGAATCTGGTGGTTTTACTGGAAAAGGTTTTTTACAAGGAACAAGAACAAAGGGTGACTTTGTACCAGAACAACATTCAGATTACATTTTTACAACTGTAGGAGAAGAATGGGGCTTTTTAGGAACCGCCACTGTTGTTTTATTATTTTCTGTATTACTACTACGACTGGTATACATAGCAGAGCGCCAAAAAAATGCCTTTAGTAGAATATATGGCTACGGTGTAATATCTATTTTATTTATACATTATTTAATAAACATAGGAATGGTTATTGGCTTAGTACCCACAATTGGTATTCCGTTACCATTTATGAGTTACGGAGGCTCTGGCTTACTTGGTTTTACATTGTTGCTTTTTATCTTTTTAAAGTTAGATGCAAACCGTTTAAAAGAATGGGGCTAAAGAGCCCAATTTGTAACATTTACTTTAGCCTCTAGCTTATCTTGAGTCTGTTTTGGTAATGCTTCAAAAAAATCTATCCCAGTTTCTTTTTCTATCTTATCAACAGAAACCACAAAAGAACTCAGCTCTTTTTTACTCTCTTTATGCGGAAACAAAAAAGCTATTACTTTTAAGTTATCTTCTTTTCCTTTAGCTACAATTTTGTAAAAGTAATTTGGAACAGCTACATCTTCATCTCCTATCTCATCCATATGCCCTTTTAAAACACCTCCTGTTACAACATACAGCTCTTTATCTGTCTTTACCCATTGTCTTACTTTTTTCTCTAAACGATTCCATACACCAGCATTAAAATCGTTTTTTTGAGGGGTTATATTACTTGTGTAAAATGTTTCATTATACGCTTGTAATGCAAACCTACGATCACCGGCAGGACAAAGATGCCCCCTATCATAACCAGAGCGTTTATAATTACGCCAATCTGCAGATTTTGTTTTAACTTTTGGGTCTTCAATAAAATAAGGTCTTTTTCTATCCTCATAAGTTAAATGTTGCTTGTTTAACAGATAAGCAACCCACTCTGCTTGCTCATATTTTTCATTATATGACAAGGTAAAATAATTGTGTTTAACAACAACTCCTGTAGTAGATGATGGTTGCAAATAGTTCTCTAATTTAACTTGCTTATTATCTTTTACTACACTGGCATCTGTATAAGTATCTGGCGTATAAAAATTATTAAACAGCCAAAAACCTACTGTACAAATTACCATTAAAATTAAGTATGTTGTTTTTTTAGTCATTTTTAAAATTCTAATTATTTACATCCAATTTAAATAAAAAATAAAGCTTCCAGATAAAAAATCTGAAAGCTTTACTATTCTTGTTTATATAGCATAGCTACTCTTTAATAGCTGCTGTATATCCGTTAGAATCTTCTAAGGTTGTATAACCTGCTACTTTTACAATTTTAAAAACATCATTAGATCTCCCCTCTACATACTCTACAGTATACTTTTCTCCGCTTTGTGACCAAGTAAATGTTGTGCTAGATTTTAAGTCTCCGTTTGTGAACTTTTTAAAAGTCCCCATTTTATCTGAGTCAAATTTCCATTCATCTTTAGAACTTTGTTCTTCTTGCCCCTCAAAAGAAACAGAAAAATCACTTGACCAAGTACCAACTATGGCAGAAGATTCATTTTTAGAACAACTTGTTGTTAATACAACGGCAAATAAAATAAGTAATAGTTTTTTCAAAATAAATTATGGTTTGGGTTAATTATACTTTTTTAACGTGTTTATTTTTACAATAGTATAATGCATAAAAAAGCCTAGTTAAAAAACTAGGCTTAAAAAAATACTGTAACAAAAACTTACCCTTTAATTGCGGCTAGTTTGTTGTTATTTTTAATATTATTAATTTTTAAATCTTTAAGCACACTAATAGCTTCTTCTACGTAAACGTCTCTAGCTAAATCTTTATGCCATCTTTCTCTTTTTTCTTTTAAAATAGTGTCTTTTACAAATAAATCTTTTTCATACTTTAACGACTCAAAAGTTAAACCTGTTTTGTAATCATAAATACCTTTAAAGTGTTTAGATTTTTCTAAAAGCTTTTCCTTTTCTTTTTTATAATCGCTATAGCTTAAAGATACCACATTTTCATCTTGCTGCTCTTTTAACCATTTTGCATTTTCTTCAATTAATTTTAATTGAGAGTTTGCTGCCATACGCTTAGCACTATTTGCTATAGTTTGCTTGTAATCTATATAACCATCCCAAGTCTTATAATTTGCAGGACTAATTTTATCCCAAGCTAATGGATTTTGCTGATCTCTTTCACCTAAATCTATATAGCTATATTTGTCTGGAACTACTACATCACTCTTAACACCTTCTAACTGAGTAGATCCACCGTTAATTCTGTAAAACTTTTGCGTAGTTACTTTTAAAGCTCCTAAATCTCCGTGTTCATTATTACGGACAATATCAGATAAAGACCATAAGTTTTGAACCGTTCCTTTACCAAAAGTTTGCTTACTACCAATTACAACACCTCTTTTATAATCTTGCATTGCAGCTGCTAAAATTTCTGAAGCAGAAGCAGACAATTCATTTACCAATAACACCAAAGGACCATCCCATTGTATACGCTCATCTTTATCTTCATGTACTACTTTTTCTTCTGTACTGCCTGAAGATTTTACCTGTACCACAGGACCATCTTTAATAAATAAACCAGCCATTTCTACAACGGTACGCAAAGACCCTCCTCCGTTATCTCTAAGGTCTAAAACTAAACCTTCCATACCGGCTTGCTTTAATCTTTCAATTTCCTTTGCTACATCAGAAGCAGCATTACGGTTACTATAATCTTTAAAATCTACATAAAACTTAGGTAGGTTAATTATTCCGTAGGTATGATCTTCTTTTTTTACTGTAGCAGACTTAGCATAAGATTCTTCCATCTCTACTAAATCTCTAGTAATTTTTACAACTTGTGTAGAACCGTCTACCTTTTTAACAGTTAAATAAACATTAGTTCCCTTAGGACCTTTCATTAATTTAATTGCGTCATTTAATTGCATTCCTGTAACGTCTACAGGTTCTTCATCTGGTTTTTGACCAACTTTTATAATTTCATCACCAACTTCAATAGTTTGATCTCTCCAAATAGGACCTCCAGAAATTACTTCTACAATTTTTATTTGGTCTTTCTTTTTCTGTAATCTAGCTCCAATTCCTTCAAATTTACCAGACATACTCACATCAAACTTATCTTTGTCTTCTGGTGCAAAGTAGTATGTATGTGGGTCAAACCCTTCTACAATTGTGTTAATGTATTGTCCAAACCAATCTTCACGGTCGTACTCATTATTCACAAAATCAAAAAAGTCATCTAACGTAGATTTTGTTAACTCTCTAGCAGCTTTTTCTGCTTCAGTTTTAGATAATGGCTTTTCTTTATCTGTAAGTTTATCATCAAAAGTGCTAATTGTAGCATACTTTAATTGTTTTCTCCACCTTTCTCTTAATTCTTTTTTTGACGAAACAAAAGTCTGATCTTCATAATTGATATCTATTTTCTCTGCAGTATCAAAATTAAAAGGCTTACTTAAAATATCTTTGTAAATGTCTGAAGCTTCATCCATACGCTTCATCAATCTTTTGTGTACCAAATCAAAAAAACTAATGTCAGTATTTTTTATTTGATCATCTATCTGAAACTTATACTTTTCAAATTCTTTTATATCACTTTCTAAAAAATATCTTTTTGTTGGATCTAAGACATCTATAAACTCTTCAAAAACTGACACTGAAAAATCGTCATTAATATCTTTAGGTTCATAATGCCCCTTTTCTAACATATATGCAATTATCTCTATCAGTAATTTATCTTTATCACCGTCATTAACAGTGTCTAAAGATTTATTTGTGAAACTGCAAGACGCCACTGCAAATAGCATCCCCAATAACATAACAATTAAATTCTTTTTCATCTATTATTATTTTAACTTTAGTAGAATTTGGACTCTTAAAATTACATTAAACAATGTAAATCTTAATTATTTTACCAAGATACTGAAAAAACTATGCCACATTATAAGTTAGCAGTAGTTTTTTAACCTTTTTATGATAATTATAAGATAGATTTTTAAAAAGCATTCTTGTAAACATTATAAAAACGTATTTTTACGGTATAAATTATATGTTAGATGCAAAAACCATTAATATTAGTTACCAATGATGACGGAATTACAGCTCCGGGATTAAGATCTTTGGTAAAATTTATGAAAGAGATAGGTGATGTTGTTGTTGTAGCACCAGATAGTCCGCAGTCTGGTATGGGACACGCAATTACTATTAACAACACTTTACATGCTAACTTAGTAACTGTAGATGATATTGATGGTGCAGAACAAGAGTATAGCTGTAGCGGAACACCGGCAGATTGCGTAAAAATGGGACTTCAGGAGCTTTTAGACCGAAAACCAGACTTATGTGTTAGTGGTATTAATCACGGGTCTAACTCCTCTATAAATGTAATTTACTCTGGTACAATGAGTGCTGCTATTGAAGCCGGAATTGAAGGCATACCTGCTATTGGTTTTTCTTTGTGTGACTTTTCATGGGATGCAGATTTTGAAGAAGCCAAACCTTTTGTACAAAAAATTGTAAAACAAGCACTTGCAAACGGTATCCCTAAAGGAGTTGTTTTAAATGTAAACATTCCTGTTATTGAAAATGAAAAAATAAAAGGGATTAAAATTTGTAGGCAGGCACGTGCCAACTGGAAAGAAAAATTTGATAAACGAACCAACCCAATGGGAAAAGATTATTATTGGTTAACTGGTAAATTTGAATTGCTTGATAAAGGCGAGGACACAGATGAATTTGCACTTGCTAATAATTATATTTCTGTAGTGCCAACTCAGTTTGACTTAACAGCGCACCACACCATACAACAACTAAACAATTGGAATTTAAATGAACACTAAAAAAGAAGTTATAATTGGATTTCTTGTAGGTATAATTGCTAATACTATTGGTACATTAGCATATATTTTACTTTTTTCTGATTTAAGTATTGTAGAAACATACAAAGCAGCTGTAGAAAGTGACCATATTGGCAGTCTACTAGCACTTGGAGCTATATTAAATTTAATTGCTTTTTTTCTTTTTTTAAAAATTAAAAGAGATTATAGAGCCAGAGGTGTATTAATAGCTACATTATTAACTGCTCTTGTTATTTTATATTACAAGGTTTTTTAAATAAGTTACATACTACATGAAATATTACATTATTGCCGGTGAAGCTTCTGGAGACTTACACGGCTCTAACCTTATAAAAGCTATTAAAGTTGCAGACACTAACGCAAATATTAGGTGTTGGGGTGGAGACCTTATGCAACAAGCTGGTGGAGATCTTGTAAAACATTACAAGAGTATGGCTTTTATGGGCTTTATTGAGGTTATAAGTAATATTAATAAAATATCTAAAAACTTAAAATTTTGTAAAGAAGATATTGATGCTTTTAAACCAGATGCTATTGTTTTTATAGACTATTCTGGATTTAATTTGCGTATTGCAAAATGGGCTAAAGAAAATAATTACCGTACCAACTATTATATATCTCCACAAATTTGGGCCTCAAGAGAAGGTAGAATTTCTAAAATTAAACGAGATATAGATGCTATGCACGTTATTCTTCCGTTTGAAAAAGATTTTTACGAAAAAAAACACAATTATCCAGTACATTTTGTTGGCCATCCCTTGTTAGATGCCATTAACAAACAACCACTTCCTAATGAGGCAAATTTTAGAGCCAACAATAATTTAGATCCTAAAAAACAAATTATTGCTTTATTACCTGGTAGTAGAAAGCAAGAGGTTCAAAAAATGCTAAATGTAATGTTATCTGTAACAAAATCCTTTACAAACTACCAATTTGTTATAGCTGGTGCACCAAGTTTAGATTTAGACTTTTACAAGCCCTATTTAAAAAATCCTCAAGTAGGCTTTGTAGCCAACCAAACTTATAGTTTATTAGCGTTGTCTACTGCTGCTTTGGTTACAAGTGGTACAGCAACATTAGAAACTGCATTGTTTAAAGTACCACAAGTGGTTTGCTATAAAGCTCATTGGCTGTCTTACTACATTGCAAAAAAAATAATTACTCTTAAATACATTTCATTAGTGAACTTAATAATGGACAAAGAAGTAATTAAAGAATTAATACAAGACGATTTAAATACAAACAACCTTACTTTAGAACTGAATAAAATATTATCTAAAGACACCAGAACAAAAGTTTTTGAGGAATATTACCAACTTGAAAAAAAACTAGGAGGAGTAGGTGCCAGTAAAAAAGCGGCAGAATTAATTGTTTCTAATACAAAAGCTAAAACATAAAAACCAATAAAATTTACTAAATTTGGTAACCAAGTGTCCTAAATTTTTCTTGGAATGATCCGTAAAGTAACTTTTTTTCTAATAATTCTTTCTCTAGGCAGCTGTGTCTCTAAAAAGAAAACCACCTACAGCAAAGATCGCAAAGTAAGCGTAGCACCATCTAAAGTAATCATAAAAAAAGGAGCCTCTTCTAAAGCCAAAAGAAAAGCAGAAGAAATTGCTGTTGAGCGTAAAGCAGACAAAATTATAAATTCTGCCTTGGCTTTTTCTGGCACGCCGTATAAGTTTGGTGGAACCACAAAAAGAGGAATGGATTGCTCTGGACTACTCTATGTTGCTTTTTCTGAACATAACATCACTCTTCCTAGAGTGTCTTACAATATGGCTAATGAAGGCAAAGAAATACGAGTTAAAGATGTAGAAAAAGGAGATTTACTTTTTTTTAGAACCTCAAAAAAAAGAAAACGTATAAACCATGTTGGTTTGGTAGTTGCAACAGATAATAACGAAATTAAGTTTGTACATGCTAGCACCTCTAGAGGTGTAATTGTTTCATCTTTAAGAGAAGGCTATTGGAATTATGCTTTTGTAAAAGCTACTAGAGTACTGTAATTTATGAAACCGTTTCAGTTTATTTCAGTAAAACTTACACTATGTTTAATTACTGGAATACTGATACAAACTGCTTTTAATTTTTCTCCTTTTTATTGTTTATACGCACTTATTACATCACTAATAATTCTTGGTATACTATTAAAAACATCTAAAAAAAGAGCATTAGTTTTTGGCATTGTAGCTGCTTTTGCAAGCATATTGTTGGGGGTAACTACTGCAAATTTTGCCACACCTAAAAATAACACATTACACTACAGTAATAAAACTACCAACAATGCACATTTATGGCATTTGAAAATACAAGAGGTTTTAAAATCTAACACTTACAACCATAAGTATGTAGCAACCCTTGTTACTCTGGATAACCAAAATGCTACAGGAAAATTTTTATTAGAGACACCAATAAATAGTGCTAAAACAATTTTTAATGTTGATGATGAACTTGTTGTATACACAAAGCTTTCTCCTGTTAACTCCCCTTTAAATCCGCATCAATTTAACTATGCTTTATACTTAAAAGATTTAGGCATTTACCATAAAATAGAAGCTAAAGACAATTACAAACTACTTTTATTAAACAATAAAACCCTAATTGGTACAGCTGCAATTATTAGAAATAATATTATTAACAAACTTAATGACGCGGGTTTTAACCCTGAAGAATTAAGCATTATAAAAGCATTATTGCTGGGGGAACGTAATACCGTACAAACAAAAACCTTAGACGCATACAAAAATGCTGGCGCTATACACATTTTAGCACTTTCTGGTTTACATATTGGAATACTTTTATTGGTCTTACAATTTTTACTTTCTCCTTTAGAGTATTTACCAAAAGGCAAAACAATTAAACTTATTATTATAGTCTTATTTCTTTGGAGTTTTGCTTTCATTGCAGGCTTATCTAGCTCATTAATAAGAGCAGTAACTATGTTTACATTTGTTGCCTACGCTATGTTTTTAAACAGGCCAACGAGTTCTTTTAACATTTTAGCATTATCGTTATTTTTTATACTCTTATGCAAGCCTAACTTATTGTTTTCCGTAGGCTTACAAATGAGCTATGCCGCTGTATTTTCTATTGTACTATTTAATCCTATTTTTAAAAAATTATGGGAACCTAAATATTACCTTACTAATAAAATATGGCAATTATTAACTGTTAGTTTAGCTGCTCAACTTGGAGTTTTACCTATTAGCCTATATTATTTTCATCAGTTTCCTAGTTTGTTTTTTATTACCAACTTAGCTATTATTCCGTTTTTAGGAGTTATTTTAAGTGTAGGTATTGTGGTTGTAATTTTAGCGCTTTTTAATGCTTTACCAAATTTTTTAGTTACACTTTACAACGGTATCATTTTTAGTATGAACAGTGTTGTAAAATGGGTTGCTACACAGGAAAATTTTTTAATTAAAGCCATTTCATTTAACAAGATACAAATAATACTTAGCTACCTTATTCTGCTAATATTGCTTTTATATATGACTAAAAAAACCTTTAAAAGAACAGCTTGGTTACTGGCTAGTGTTCTAGTTTTTCAATCATGCATAATTTACTATAATTACAAAGCATTACAAAAAGAAGAATTACACATATTACACCAAAGTAAACATACGGTACTAACCCACCAAACAGGAAAAGAATTAAAAGTTTACACTAATAATAGCCACATAAATCCGCAATCCATTCAAAATATTGCAATTGCAGAACGCGTAAATTCAATATCTAACCAAAAACTAAAAAATAACTACAGTTATAAAAACAAGCTACTAATTATTGTAGATAGTTTAGCAGTTTACCCTAAAAATAAAAACAGCATTGTACTACTCACACAGTCTGCTAAGCTAAATTTAGATCGTTTAATTACAGACATACATCCAAAACAAATAATTGCCGACGGTAGCAATTACAAAACCACAGTTGCCCTTTGGAAAGCTACTTGCTTAAAAAGAAAAATTCCTTTTTACTATACAGGAGAAAATGGCTATTATACCTTTCATTAATTACAAACACTAACTTTTATACCTTTATTTTCCAGATTTTTTACCATATTAGGAGCTATTCCGCTATCCGTAATAATTTCATCAATTTGATCTAGATTACAAATTTTAGCAAAGCTTTTTTTACCAAACTTAGATGAATCTGCTAAAACAATTATTTTTTGCGCGGCACCCAACATTTTTTTATTAAGCTGAGCTTCTTCTAAGCTAGAGGTAGATAAACCATACTCTAAATCTATACCATCTACTCCCAAAAAAAACTTACTACATGAAATGTTATCTAATATTTGTACTGCATAATTACCAATAACAGAAGCAGAACTATGCCTAACATACCCTCCAAGTTGCAAAATTTGTATGTCTTTATTATGTATTAAATGCAAAACAACATGTAAAGATGAAGTAATTACGGTTAGTTTCTTTTTAGGTTCTATAAACTTAGCCAATGCTTGCACTGTAGTACCAGATGCAATCATTATAGAATCATTTTCGTCTATTAATGTAGATGCGGTTTGCGCTATTCCTTTTTTTTCTTCAACAGAAATTTTTTCTTTTTCGCCAACTGCTCTTTCATTTATATACGGATTTTCTAATGATGCTCCGCCGTGAGTTCTAAAAAGTAACCCCTTTTCTTCAAGCAGGCGTAAATCTTTCCTAATTGTTACCGCAGAAACATTAAGTTGCTCACATAAATCTACAACTTCTACATGTTTTTCTCTTGCAAGAATATCTAATATAATCTGATGTCTTTTCATAGAATGATCAAATATAGTTAAAAAATGAAAAAAAATTAACATAATTTAGTTTCGTTTACTTTCGTTTTGTTTTAAAAATTTATTAGTTTTGATCAAAATCAAAAGAAAGTGACAAAAAACATATTTAACAGAGAAGCATTAATAGCGCAATTACAACAGGAAAAAAACTGGGATGTATTAATTATTGGCGGTGGTGCTTCTGGTTTAGGAGCTGCACTAGATAGTGCTACTAGAGGGTACAAAACAGTATTGTTTGAACAGATAGATTATGCAAAAGGAACTAGTAGCCGTAGTACAAAACTAGTACACGGTGGGGTACGTTATTTGGCTCAGGGCAATGTAGATTTGGTAAGAGAAGCTTTGCATGAAAGAGGATTATTAGCTAAAAATGCACCGCATTTGGTTAGCAATCTCTCATTTATAATTCCAAATTACAAATGGTGGGGAACTCCATTTTACACCATTGGCTTAAAAGTGTATGATATTTTATCTGGTAGACTAAGTTTTGGAAAATCGTTTTCACTTTCTAGAAAAAAAACTATTCAGAAATTAAAAACAATAAAGACAGACGGACTAAAAGGTGGTGTTTTATACCATGATGGTCAGTTTGACGATTCTAGACTTGCTGTTAATATAGCACAAACAGCTATTGAAAAAGGCGCAACACTTTTAAATTATTTTAAAGTTATAAAGCTCACAAAAGACACTAATGGCAATACCAATGGTGTGGTAGTTTTAGATACAGAAACAAATACAGAGTATACTGTTTTTGCTAAAACAATAATAAATGCTACAGGTGTTTTTACTGATGAAATATTAAAAATGGATGATGCTGCTTCCAAAAACCTTGTACGTCCAAGTCAAGGTATTCACTTAGTTGTAGACAGGTCATTTTTACCAGGTAATGAAGCCATAATGATACCAAAAACTACAGATGGTAGGGTATTATTTTTAGTGCCTTGGCACAACAGAGTAATTTTAGGAACAACAGACACCCTTATAGACAGCCATAGTTTAGAGCCTAAACCTTTAGAAGAAGAAATAGATTTTATACTAGCAAATGCCAACGAGTATTTAAACAAAAATGTTAGTCGTAAAGACGTATTAAGTATGTACTCTGGATTACGTCCTTTAGCTGCACCAAAAGATAAATCTGAAAAAACAAAAGAAATATCTAGAAGTCATAAAGTTTTAGTTTCTAACTCTAAATTAATTACAATTACTGGCGGTAAATGGACAACCTATAGAAGAATGGCACAAGACACCATAAACAAAGCTATAGAAGTAGGACAGCTTGCCAAAAAGGAATGTGTTACAGAAGATCTTCAATTGCATGGCGCGGTTGCCAACAATGATATAATTAATCATTTATCCTTTTATGGGTCTGATGAAGCCAGTATTTTAGAAATGGTACAACATGACCCAAGTTTAGGTGAAAAATTGCATCCTAATTTAGAGTTTGTAAAAGCCGAAGTAGTTTGGGCAGTTAAAAATGAAATGGCAAGAACCATTGAAGATATTTTAGCTAGGCGTGTACGAGTATTATTTTTAGACGCCAAAGCCGCAATAGAAATAGCACCATTAGTTGCAGATATTATAGCTAAGGAACTAAATAAAGATAATGCCTGGAAACAAAATCAAATTGAAAACTTTACAAAAGTTGCTGAAGTTTATGTTTTAAAACATTAAAATTTCACTTAAAACCAAACAACCTTACACACAAAACATGGAGAAATATATATTAGCATTAGACCAAGGCACAACAAGCTCTAGAGCAATTGTATTTAATAAAATGGGAAACATTATATCTGTTGCTCAAAAAGAGTTTACACAGTACTTTCCCAAACCAGGCTGGGTAGAACATGACCCTGACGAAATTTGGTCTACACAAGCTGGTGTTGCTACAGAAGCTATTACAAAAAAAGGACTAGATGTAAAAAATATTGCTGCAATTGGCATTACAAACCAAAGAGAAACTGTAGTTGTTTGGGATAAAAAAACAGGTAAACCTGTTTATAACGCTATTGTTTGGCAAGACAAAAGAACTGCTGCATATTGTGATGAATTAAAAAAAGCAGGACACACAGATCTTATTAAACAAAAAACAGGCCTTGTAATAGACTCTTACTTTTCTGGAACTAAAATAAAATGGATTTTAGATAACGTAGAAGGCGCTAGAGAACGTGCAGAGGCTGGTGATCTATTAATGGGCACTATAGACTCTTGGCTTATTTGGAACTTTACAAAAGGAAACAAACACGTTACAGATGTTAGTAATGCGTCTAGAACGTTACTATTTAACATTAATACTTTAGAATGGGATGATGAGCTGTTAGAGCTACTTACCATTCCTAAAAGTATGTTACCAGAGGTAAAAGAATCTAGCGAGGTCTACGGTCATACACAATCTGTTTTTTATGATTCTAAAATTCCTATTTCTGGTATTGCAGGAGATCAGCAAGCTGCATTATTTGGACAAATGTGTACCAAGCCCGGAATGGTAAAAAACACATACGGCACAGGTTGTTTTATGCTTATGAATATTGGTAAAAAACCAACATTATCTAAAAATAACTTACTCACCACTATAGGTTGGAAAATTAACGGAGAAACACATTATGCATTAGAAGGCAGTATTTTTATAGGAGGAGCTGTTGTACAATGGCTTAGAGATTCTTTAAAAATTATTAGAACATCTTCAGAGGCAGAAACGTTAGCTAACAGCA
The DNA here is from genome assembly GCF_000568425.1 of Cellulophaga geojensis KL-A. Classification (NCBI taxonomy): domain Bacteria; kingdom Pseudomonadati; phylum Bacteroidota; class Flavobacteriia; order Flavobacteriales; family Flavobacteriaceae; genus Cellulophaga; species Cellulophaga geojensis. The sequence continues at coordinate 13,826 of NZ_ARZX01000016.1, read as the reverse complement.
TTACAAGCTCAGAAGGGGTTTACTTTGTTCCTTCTTTTGCTGGTTTGGGAGCTCCTCATTGGAACCAACAAGCACAAGGTACTATTTTTGGATTAACAAGAGGCAGCACAGATGCACATATTGCAAGAGCTGCTTTAGAGTCTATTGCCTACCAAACAATGGATATTTTAAAAGCCATGGAGGCAGATTCTGGCATTTTAATTAAAGAGTTAAGAGTAGATGGTGGAGCTACTGTAAATAATTTACTAATGCAGTTTCAGGCAAATGTTTTACAAACTACTACTATAAGACCTAAAGTGGTAGAGACCACTGCTATGGGAGCTGCTTTTTTAGCAGGCCTAGCTGTAGGCTACTGGGATAGTCCAAAAGAAATTGAAGAAATTTGGCAAACAGATAAACGTTTTGAACCAGTTATAGAAAATGAAGACATTTTAGAAGGCATTAAAGGTTGGTACAAGGCCATTAAAGCACTTGAATATTGGACAACCTTAAACTAAAAAAATGACTCCTTTTATTGCAGAAATTATTGGTAGTGCCATTCTAATTTTACTTGGTGGTGGCGTAGTTGCAAATGTTGTATTAAATAAAACTAACGGTAATAACAGTGGCTGGATTGTGATTACCACTGGCTGGGCACTTGCTGTTTATGTAGGTGTGGTTATAGCTGGGCCTTATAGTGGTGCTCATCTAAACCCTGCTGTTAGTATTGGTTTGGCTATTGCAAACAAATTTGAATGGTATAAAGTACCTATGTATGTACTTGCGCAATTTATTGGTACTATGGTTGGCGCTACTTTTGTTTGGCTTACATACAAACATCATTTTAATGAAACAGAAGATAAAGATGCTAAAAAGGCTGTTTTTTGCACTGCTCCTGCCATTAAAAATACATTTAGCAACTTATTTAGTGAGGCCATAGGCACTTTTGTGCTGTTACTTACTATTTTCTATTTTACAGATGCTACACTAACAGAGCCTAATACTATAATTGGACTAGGCTCGGTTGGCGCTATACCCGTAGCATTTTTAGTCTGGGCAATTGGGCTCTCTTTAGGCGGTACTACAGGTTATGCTATTAACCCTGCTAGAGATTTGGGACCTAGAATTATACACGCTTTACTTCCTATTAAAAATAAAGCTAAAAGTGATTGGAGCTATGCTTGGATACCTGTGGTAGGCCCTATTTTAGGTGCTTCACTAGCAGCTTTTCTAATGCTTGCATTAAGCTAACTAAATAAGATTACTTAAACTAAAAATCCCTTTTTACAATCTGTAAAAAGGGATTTTTTATATGTATTACCAAGTATACTTTTTATTTTATACCGTGCATCATTTTCTTTATTTTACCATTTAATAATAGCATAATTACTCCGGCTCCTGCAGGAATTAATGTGAATATTAAAAAGAAGGTTGATAAACCGTATTTCTCAGAAATTGGATCTATATAACTAGCTGTCCAACCACCAATTACACCTGCCAAGAAATTAGCTATAAACCAAATACCGAACATAATACCTACAAATTTAACTGGCGCCAATTTACTAACATAAGATAAACCTACAGGAGACACACATAGCTCTCCTAATGTATGGAATAAATACGCCAATACCAGCCAAACCATACTTACAGATGCCGTTTTAGCTCCTTCAGGAATACCAGAAGAGCCATAAGCCAATGCTGCAAAACCTACACCAACTAAAATTAAACCTAAAGCAAACTTAACAGGTCCAGAAGGGTTGTATTTAGACTGCCATATTTTAGAAAACAAAGAGGCAAACACTATAATAAATAAAGAGTTAAGCACAGAAAACCAAGAAGCAGAAACCTCTACTTGTGAGCTTTTCACCTCTGTTACTTTAGCTGTTACTGTATCCTCAGATGCTTCAGCAACATAGCCTAAATTTTGTGTAAGCTTTAATTGTACTACAGATCCAGCTGTAAAAGTAGTATCTCTAGACAATGCTAATTTTTGCTTTAAAACTTCATTTTTTTGATTTTCAAAAGCTAAAGAAGCATATGTATTATCTTTCCAAAATAGCCCTTTTGCAGACTCTTCTTTTAAATCTGTTATTTTAGCGTTAAAAAAGTAACCAATAGCATTTTTATCTTCATTAAGCAAGTTACCATCTTTAACTGTATTTGCAAGGTTTAAGCTGTCTGCAGGGTTGTAAAACTCATATTTGTTATTCACTTTTACATTTATAACATCACCTACTGTTAAAGGGTCACTAGTTCTAATTTCTTTTACCTTTTCTACGTTATTCACATCAGAATAAGCTACCGCATAAGAAGTAGTTTTATAATCGTTCTGCAACATCCAAATAACCAAAGCCCAAACAATAACAAAACTAGATGCTAGTACGATATTAGCTGTAGAATATTTAGAAAATGTCTTTTTAAATAACAAGCTTAATACATATGTAATAATACCTAAAGGAATAATTACTATAACACTATTTATTATTTTAAAAGCAGTAGCAGAAGAGCCTTCTAAAACTCTTTGTGTATAATCGCCAGCAAAAATAGTCATAGAACCACCTGCTTGCTCAAAAGCCCACCAAAAGAATGTTGTAAACAAAGCAAAAATACCAATAACAATCATTCTATCTGATATTACTCTAGATTTAGAAACACCTTCTACAAGTTCTTCTACGTTATCTTCTAATTTCTCTGCATCATCCTCAATAGTTTCCTCTATACTTTTATTTGTATTTGGTTTTAATCCTATTTTTCCAAATATTTTTTGCGCTAAATAGAATTGTACCATTCCTATAAACATAAAAACACCTGCTAAACCAAAACCATAATGCCAGCCTATTTTTTCACCTAAATACCCACATAAAAGAATACCTAAAAAAGAACCCGCATTAATACCCATATAAAAAATGGTATAACCTGCGTCTTTTTCTTCACCTTGTGTTTTATATAATTGACCAACAATTGAAGAAATATTTGGCTTAAACAAACCGTTACCAATAATTAATAATGTTAAACCTGCATAAAAAAACCAGTGTGTAGTACCTTCTAATGCCATAGATGCGTGACCAAGCGTCATAATAAACGCTCCTAAAATTACGGCATTTCTAAATCCTAAAAATTTATCTGCAATGTAACCACCAATAATTGGTGTTAAATACACTAGACCTATATACCAACCATATAAAATTGTTGCATCTGCTCTTTCCCAGCCCCAACCTTCATTTAGTAAAGATGATGTTAAAAAAAGCACCAACAATGCACGCATTCCATAGTAACTAAAACGCTCCCACATTTCAGTAAAAAACAGCACAAAAAGCCCAGACGGGTGTCCTAATACTGTTTTCTGATTAGTCTCAGATCCTCCGTATTTAAATTCCATATATAATTAGTTAGTTTATAAATTTGATTTCATCAAAAATAACAGATTTAAAGCATATTTTCATCAATTAAGAAATATGAATACTTTGCCCTAAATTATTAAATTCATAAAATGCTTTTAAGAAAGACCAAGTTTACTAATTATTTTAATAAATAGTAAACTTTTTATCTTAAATATTGCAATTATAAAGGCAAAACTCACAGATATATCAGTCAAAAAAAGTTGCCACATTATGTTTATCTTTGGCACTTGTAAAAAACCAACTATGATTACCCCTATTCAAGGATTTTCTAAACTAAGTAAAGACGAAAAAATAAACTGGATTGCTAGCAATTACACACACAATACCCAACAAACAAAAGAGGTATTAAAAGTGTATTGGAATTCTGATGCTAAACTGCAAAAACTGCATGACGAGTTTATAGAAAATACGATAACAAATTATTACCTGCCTTTAGGTATTGCTCCAAACTTTTTAATTAATAACAAGCTTTATGCTGTACCAATGGCTATAGAAGAAAGCTCTGTGGTTGCTGCCGCTAGTAAGGCTGCTAAATTTTGGTTAACACGTGGCGGATTTAAAACCACTATTTTAGGAACTGAAAAAGTAGGACAGGTGCATTTTATTTTTAAGGGTGATGAAAAAAAGTTAGAATCATTTTTTACGGCTATTAAACCTGTACTTTTTAATGATTCTGATAGTATTACCACCAGTATGAAAAAACGTGGTGGAGGAATTACAAATATTGAGCTACGTAATAAAACTGAAGATTTAGAACACTACTACCAGTTACACTGCACTTTTGAAACACTAGATGCAATGGGTGCCAACTTTATAAACTCTTGCTTAGAGCAATTTGCAAAAACACTAAAAAGAGAAGCATTGGCTTATACTGATTTTTCTGATGAAGAAAAAAATATAGAAGTTGTAATGAGTATTTTATCTAACTACGTACCTAATTGTGTTGTTAGAGCAGAAGTTAACTGTACAGTTGAAGAGCTTAGCGAAGGAAATACTGAAGAGGCACAACATTTAGCTGAAAAAATAGTACAGGCCGTTAACATTGCCAAAATAGAACCTTACAGAGCTGTTACACATAATAAAGGAATTATGAACGGAATAGACGCTGTGATTTTAGCTACTGGAAATGATTTTAGAGCTATAGAAGCTGGTGTACACGCATACGCTAGTAGAAACGGAAAATACAGTAGCCTAACTAATGCTAGCGTAGATAATGGTGTGTTTAAGTTTTGGTTAGATGTACCTTTAGCTTTAGGTACTGTAGGCGGCTTAACAAACTTACATCCACTAGTAAAAACTGCTTTAGAAATTTTACAAAAACCTTCTGCAACAGAATTAATGCAAATTGTAGCTGCCACCGGATTGGCTCAAAACTTTGCTGCTGTACGCTCTTTGGTAACAACTGGTATACAAGAAGGACATATGAAAATGCACCTGCTAAACATTTTAAATCAACTTGGCGCCACAGATAGTGAAAAAAAGACACTAACAGCACACTTTAAAACCAATACTGTTACGCATAGCGCTGTAGTTACTGCATACAACAATTTAAAAAATGACTAAAGAATTTTACAGCAACGGAAAATTACTACTCACAGGAGAGTATGTTGTTTTAGATGGCGCACTTAGCTTAGCAGTACCAACAATTTATGGTCAAAATTTAAGAGTAACACAAACTAATAGCAATAGCATTACTTGGAGCAGTATAGACGTAGCTAATAACACTTGGTTTAACGCAACTTTTAACAGCGATACTTTTACTGTTTTAAATGATAAACTAAACGATGAAGCTTGGACTAATACAGCAAAAACTTTACAACAAATTTTAAAAGAAGCACAATTACTAAATCCTAACTTTTTAAAAAACACGAAAGGGTTAGCTGTAGAAACAAAATTAGATTTCAACAGAGATTGGGGACTTGGGTCTTCATCTACTCTAATAAACAACATTGCAAAATGGGCAAATGTAGATGCTTTTAAGTTATTAGAAAATACAATGGGTGGCAGTGGGTATGATATTGCTTGCGCACAAAACAATACACCAATTTTTTATCAGAAAATAAACAAAATACCCACCACTACTACCATAAATTTTAATCCTCTTTTTGTTGACAATTTATACTTTATTCATTTAAACAAAAAGCAGAACAGTAGAGAAGCTATTGCTGCATATAAAAAATGTTCATTTAATAAAGATGAACTAGTTAAAAACATTACTGAAATAAGCAAAAACATAGCTAATACAAGTTCTTTATCTTCTTTTGAAGCACTTATTACTAAACACGAAGAACTACTATCTACAGCCTTAAAAACAAAAACAGTTAAAGACTTACTATTTAAAGATTTTACTGGCGCTATAAAAAGCTTAGGTGCTTGGGGTGGAGATTTTATATTAGCCACAGGTAATAAAACTACTCCCAACTACTTTAAGCAAAAAGGGTACAATACTATTTTTAGATATACCGATCTAATAAAATAAAAAAGCCTCCAAATTGGAGGCTTTTTTTAAATATGATTATTAAACAATTTCTACTAGTAGAACATTGCTCTGTTATCTTCAATTTCAGCAGATTTCTTTAATGCATTTAATACAGCAGAATTTGCTCTTTGCATAGCTGTTGTTTGCACCATATTTGCATAAGTACTGTAATTATCTAATTTAGGAGCTTCCTCTTTTTTAGTTACAGTTAACATAAATACTCCTGTTTCTCCTTCTAGTAAACCAGAAGTGTCTCCTTGGTTAAGTCCAAAAGCACTACCTACAACAAATGGTTCTCTACCTGCACCAGGTATTGTTGGTGATTTCATAGTTAATGCAGATGCAGTAGAAGCAGATACATTATTATCTTTAGCTATAGCATCTATACTTTTACCTTTATTAGCGGCAATAATTTGTGCTGCTTTTTTCTCTTTTCTTAATTTAGGTAACACCATAAATGAAGCATCTTCTACAGACATTAAGCCTTCTTTATACTTACCTGTTAATTGTACTACAGCGTAACCGTTGTTTACAGGAAAACGTTTAATATCTCCTACTTCAGAATCATCATTAAAAGCCCATTGTACAATTGCTCTTTGTGCAGCTAAGCCAGGAAGGTTTTCATCCATAGCCTTAATTTTATTTACTGGTCTTGCAACGTATTTTTTCTCTTTAGATAATTCTAAAAATGTTTTGTCAGAATCTTTTGCGTCACTTTCAAACTGAGTAGCTTCTGTAAACAAAGAGTTTATTGTAGCTTCAGACGCCTCTATAGCTCTTGCTAAAGTAGCAACACGAACTAAATCTTGCTTATCATCAATTTTAACAATGTGGAAACCAAATTCTGTTTCTACCATACCTATAGTACCTACATTGTTACTAAACATAAATTCATCAAACTTAGGAGTCATTCTACCTTGTTGGCTATATCCTAAATCTCCACCTCTTGATGCAGAAGGACCATCTGAATTATCACGAGCTAAAACAGAAAATTCTACATCTCCTTTTTTAGCATCTTTTAATAACTCTTCTGCTCTTTTTTTAGCTTCTTCTTTTGTTCTTTTTACTTCAGGGTTTGCTCTTTCTGCACCTTCCCAAGCAACAAGTATATGACTAGCCTTAACGTTACCATCTTTTTTCTTATCCATCATTTTAGTAACTTTAAAATAGTTACCATCACGATAAGGACCATAGATATCACCAATATTTAATGCCATTAAAGTGTCTGCAAATTTTGGAGATAATACGTTTTTAGTTTTGTAGATAGTATCATACTTTAAATCTGAATTACGATCTAAAAACTCTTCAATATTTTTTGTATTTCTAAAACCTAAAATAGTATCGTTATACTCTACTTTATCATTTAGTAAAGAAACTACTTTAGCTTCAACAGCTTTTTCATCTTCTAAAGATGGCTTCTCTTCAAAGTATACAAACTGAAAATCTCTTGCCTTTTCTTGCTTAAAATCTTCTTCGTGATCTTTTATATAAGCTGCAATTTCATCTTTACTTACCGCTACAGAACTATCTGCAATAGAAGTATAAGGTACTCTTACATACTTAATATCAATTTTATCATTAGCTAATTTATAATCTAACTCACCTTCTTTTAATGTAGCTCCTAAACCAGCTTTAACCAAGTTAAAGTAAGTTTGCTCTTTAGCTGCTTGCATAATAGCTTGCTCTTGCTGAAGCCATAGTGCATATTGTGCAGGGTTTTCTGTTTTTAAAGTAGAAATAAACTCTTTAAAAATATACTCATCAAAAACACCGTTCTCATTTTGGTACTGTGGGTTTTGAGAAAATCCTGGGTTAGATGCTATAAAGTTAATAATTTGGTCTTGCTCTATAGAAATCCCTAAATCATCAAACTCATCACTTAAAATAGCGTTTTTCACTTCTTGATCCCATACACTGTTTACAACCTGCATAGAAGTTGCGCCAGCTCCAAAACGATTAGAAGCAGCCTCAACCTCTCTTCTAAATTTGTCTATAGAAATATCTTTTCCGTTAATTTCTGCAACGGTAGTACCTGTTTTTACACCAGACATACCATCTGCACTAAAAATACCAGAGATTACAAATGCAAATAAGGCTAAACCTATAATTAGGATTAATACAGTTGTTCTCTTTCTTATGTTCTCTAAAATCGCCATTTTATAAAATGTTTAAAATCAGTGGGCAAAAATACCATTTCTTTTTGGGTTTTAAAATTTAATTTTTATCAAATTTTTAACACTAAAAACCTACTCTTTTTCAAGTATATGCAGGGTTACCAAATCTATCTTAGTATTTGACACTTCTATTATTTTAAAATTGAAGTTTTCAATTTTAATTTCCGAATCTTTTTCGGGTATTTCTCCTGTTTCGTTTACTATTAAACCTCCTAGAGTTTCATACTCATCACTCTCTGGAAGTTCTAACTTATAATTTTCATTTATATAATCTACATCTAGCCTTGCAGAAAACTTATATGTATCTTCAGACAACTGCTCTTCTACCAAATCTGTAGAGTCATGCTCATCTTCTATTTCTCCAAATAATTCTTCTACTATATCCTCTACCGTCATTATACCTGCTGTACCACCATACTCATCTAACACTACAGCAACACTTTTTCTCTTTTTTGTAAGCGAATCTAAAATATCGCTTACCAACATAGTTTCGGGCACAAATTCTATAGGTAGTAAAATACTTTTTATGGTTTTAGGTTTTTTAAAAAGCTCAAAAGAATGCACGTAACCTATTATATTATCTATAGTTTCTTTATAAACCATTATTTTAGAAAAACCTGTTTCTGTAAATAATTTGGTTAAATTTTTAGGAGTATCATGAAGCTCTACTGCTACTATTTCTGTACGTGGCACCATAACTTCTCTTGCTTTTACAGCTGCAAATTCTAATGCATTCTGAAAAATTTGAATCTCAGAATCTACCTCGTCTTCAGTATTAACAGTCTCTAGCTGCTCTGTAATGTAATCTCCTAGCTCTACTTTACTAAACGCAAGCTGACTATGATCACCATCTGTTTTAAAAAAAGTTTTTAAGATAAAATCTGACACACTAATTACAAAATTGGAAATCCAAGAGAATAATCCGTAGAAAAAATATGCAGGTATTGCCAATACTTTTAAAAATGAATTGGCATAAATTTGAAAAAATACTTTTGGCAAAAACTCTGCCGTAATTAAGATCACTAATGTAGAAATTACAGTTTGTGATAAGAGTCCAAAATCTGTAAGCAACAAATCTAAAAAGCTACTACTTGTAGGTAACATGTTTACAAACCAACTCATAAGTAAGTCTCCCATATACATACCATATACCACCAAGGCAATATTGTTGCCTATAAGCATTGTAGCTATAAACTTAGATGGTTTTGCTGTTAATTTAGATAAAACAGTAGGCAAAAAACCTTCTTGTTTTTTTTCTATTTCTAAATGTATTCTATTAGCAGATATAAAAGCAATCTCCATTCCTGAAAAAAATGCAGAAAGTAATAATGATACAACAATAATAATGATTGATGTTACCAAGGTTACGAGTTGTTATCTTGTTTTCTTTTTTCAAACTTTTTACGGTAGTGTCTTCTAAAAAAGAACATACCAACAGAAATAACTGCAAAAAAAGCAAATAAAAAATAGTCCTCATTAGCTCTCCAAAGTGTATACATTTTATAAGTTGCCAGTATAGCTACTACCAAATACAAAACCTCTGTATACCTTAAAATTTTCATCATATTTCCTCGTCTTTTATTGTTTTTAAGCCTGTTGTTTTATGTGCATTAACTTGTTTTAAATCTTTATCAGAATCAAAACCCTCACCATACATTACAGATTCATCTTCTGGGTTTATAAATTCAAATTTTTCTTGTGTAAAAATCCATTTATTAACCTGATCATAAAACAGCTGTGGTGTTTTAAACTGTTTACCATCATGTGTGTGTATAACAACATTACCTCGTAAACTTATTAATTTTGTAGAAGAATAACTAATACCATAATCCGCTGTTATAATACTTTTTTGGTTTTTATCATCAAAAAACTCTACCTGCAGCCCCTTAGGAAATACCTCTTTAGGAAATGTTAAGTTATTAAAATCTTCTCTAACAGGCGCTGTTAACACTGCTAAAACTTTAGAGGTTACCTCTTCTTTATTTTTAACAGGGTCTTTGGTTTCTGTGTAGGTAAAAACTAAATCATTAGCAACACCTTGCGGATACACCAATTTAGTTGCCTCTACTCCTACACGTTTGTAGCTATCTTTACACGAAAAAAGCATTGCCATAAAACAAATTATGGCAATGCTTTTTAAAAATTTATATGTTTTTCTTGTGATCATCTTATAGGTTAGGCACCTTTACACTACCACCAACCCAACATTTAAAGCTAACTGTTTTGCCTTGCATGTTGTTAGAAAAAATTTCTGTTTTAGTAGGCGCTCTTTGCAAGTATCTACTAGCAGCAGATTTTGCAGTAGAACCTAATGATGGGTCTACTCTACCTGCTTTTCTTGCTAATTCTGCAGCTTTCCAGTTTACAGCTAATTTTTCAAATTTAGTAGAACCACAATCGTTAGCACTACTAGACACTAAGCTCGCCATTAATAAGTAAGCTTTTCCGTTAGATGGGTTTGCTTGTAATGACTTGTTAGCATATTTGTAAGATGTAGACTTGCTAATTCTGCTATACCTAGCTGCAATTTTGTATAGAATATCTGCCTTTTTGTAAGGATCTGTCTCTAACTCACTAGCTTGTGTAAAATCACTTAATGCACCTTTACTATCACCTGCTTTTAGTTTTAAAGAAGCTGAGTATAAGTAAGCACTTGCAGATGGCTCCATTGCCAATTGCTTTTCAAATAATTTTTTAAACATTGGAGAATCTAAACAATCTTTAGAATACATTCTTCCTACTGCTCTTTTTACCCATTTAAGGTCATTTTGCTTGGCCTCAAAGTTTTTCTCATATAATGGTATTAAGTTTTCACAATTAGCTAAATCTCCTAATTTAGAGTCTATACTAGCAGATACTTTACCATAGTTACCAGAGTTTGCACTGTAAACTCTTAAGTTATTAGCTTCTTTTTTAGTAATTGTACCCGCATCTTCCTTAGCTAACAATGTACTAATTTTAGCAGTTAAAGCTTTGTTATCTTCTTCAATTTTTTCTGTTACATCATCATATACATCAAAAACAGTTTGTAACTCCTCTTTACCAGCTTTATGCAGGTCTACAAGGCTAGAAAAATATAAGTATAATGCTTTTACACTTTTAAAGTGAGCTCTATCTTCTGTAAAAGCTGTTTTTAACGCAGCATAATCTTCTTCATCAGTAGACATTTTGTTATCATACTTTAACAATTGCTTGTCTATGATTACTTCTGCCTTAGATGTTTTTGTAGGATAATATTTAATGTAATTATCATACAAGCCTAATAACATATTTATAAACTCAGTTTTTTCTGCTCCTGTAGTATTTTTTATTTTATGCTTTAAAATACGCTCTCCGTACTGAAAATTTGCTTGATGATAATCTGGGCATACATCATAAACTTTTTTCCAAGGTCCGTATGCAGCATCATAATTTTTAACTTTTGCATCTTGTGCATATAATTGAAAGTTATTTGGGCATTCCGACTTATCAACTGTAGCAGCAGCTGTTTCCTGAGCATAGCTTACACCCATAACGCTTATAAAAGCAATCGCTATAAAGTAAAGTTTCTTTTTCATCTTAATTGGTTTTTATTATTAATGGTTATAAACTTTTTTAATTTATTGTTCTTTTTCTAAACCACTTAGAGTTTAGAGATATTCCTAGGTTAACTTTAAAATAGTTTTCCTGAATAAGGTCTGCATTTGTTGTTCCTCTTTTTCCTATTTCAAAACCTATGTTAATATTAGAAAAAGGATCGTTAACTGCATTCAATGGTAGTCCTAATCCAAAAGTTATGCCAAAGTCTTTAATATCTTCATTATTTACAACCATACCGGTGTTCTCAAATCTTGCACCTGCTCTGTATGTTATTCTTTTATAGTAACTTGTAAAAGAAGTATAATCTGGTATATAAAAACCACCAAAAGCAATTTTAGAAGCATTTTTGTACGTTAAATTACTTACTGTAAAAAATGGGGCTCTGTAATCTTCTAAGTTTTGCGCACTATATTCTGTACCAATAAACCATTTTCTATCTTGACCAAATCCTAAACCAACTGTAGTTGTTGTTGGTATTGTAACACCTCTGTTAGCTAAACCTGCATTATCTAAGTCTACTTCTATAGTTTCTATTTCTTGTCCTGTACTAGATGAAAAAGAACCAATAGTTTTTGTGTTCTCTGAAGATAGGTTATTCTGTGTTTCTACACCAAAATAAGTATTCATTCTTATTTTATCTGTAAGCATTGGAGTGTAATTAGCAGATATTTTAAAGTTTGCTCCGTTTACTCTAGAGTTTCTAAAGTCAAAAGTACCATATTGTACATCTTCCACGTCTTGCACTCTTCTACTGTCTACAACACCAAAATAATAATTAGCAGTAACACCAACTGTAAAATCTTCTATTACTTTAACTCCTGCTGAGAAAAAAACCGAATTTACACCGCCATCTCCAGAAAAAACGTTTGTAATTTCTCCGTTGTCTGCGCTTGTAAAGCTTTCCTCTATTTCATAACCAGAAGAAGTAAATGGCTTTATACCAAAACCTACACCCAACCTGTCATCAATAATTGGAAAACCAATTGCTAAATAATCTAAATTAGTTACAGATGAGTTATCTGATAAATTTTGCCCTTTAAAGTTTATATCTTTTCTAGATAAAGAAGCAGTGTATGTAGTTTGTCTTAACCTAGCATAAGCCGCTGGGTTATTTAGGTTTATATGTATACTATCTGCATACATACTAATACCACCCATCATTTGATTTTCTACTGAACCTATAGATCTTAAATCTCCAATTCCAAAATAAGAGTATGGAGAAACTGTGCCGTTTTGAGCGTAAATAGTACCTGCCATACAGCATACTATTGCAATAATTATTTTTCTTATCATTTAGTCTTTGTTGTATTCCAGCAAATAATTAAGTCCGTCAAGGAGAAAATTGGAATGCGCAAATATGGTATTTTTTAATCGTTTTGACAAAAAATGAGCGTCGCCGCCTGTTAAAATAACTGTTAAATCTGCAAATCTAACCTTATATTCTTTAATTACACCATCAATTTCTAAACAAATTCCATTAATTACACCACTTTTCATGCAAGATGTTGTAGAATTCCCAATTAACTCAATTTCACCATTTTTATCTAATAATGGCAATTTAGCCGTTTGATTATGCATAGCTTTAAATCTCATTGCTACACCAGGTGATATAGCTCCTCCTAAATAAGCGCCGTTTTTATCTATAAAATCATACGTAACACAAGTACCTGCATCTATAACCAAAGTATTCTCACTTGCATTATTATAAAACGCTGCTGTAGCAAGTGCAATACGGTCTACTCCTAATGTCTTTGGCGTACTATATAAGTTTTTAAAAGGTATTTTGGTTAGCGCACTTAAAGTGTGCACATTACAGTACACAGCAAGCTTAGTAACCTCTTCTTCACCTAAAAAACCAACAGATGAAACAATAGCATCTTTAATATCTGGATAGGCTAAAAAAGTTTCTTTTACTAAATCTAAAAAATTTTTAAGCACTACGGCATCAGAAAAAACAAGTTGTTTTCCTTTGTAAACCGCTAGTTTTACTGAGGTATTCCCTGCATCAACAATTAAATTCATTTTACAAATATTATAAATATTAAAAAAAGTTTAATCTTTTTTTCAATTTTTGTTTGGATATACGAAAATAGAAATTATATTTGCACCCGCTTAACGGCATGGTGCCTTAGCTCAGTTGGTAGAGCAATGGACTGAAAATCCATGTGTCCCTGGTTCGATTCCTGGAGGCACCACTTTAAAAACCCGATCAGA